>JAKAWF010000434.1 GCA_021817025.1 bacterium | reverse complement strand
TCTCACGGCGTCGGCTCGCCAGCGCTCGCCGAGGTCCGGGAGCGGACCGGAGCAGCCGTGGTGGGGGGCCTGCACCGCTACGCCAACCTTCGGGATGGCCGGCCGGACGACGTGGAAGCCGAGGCTCGGCAGTGCCTTGCGACGGCGGACACTGAAGGTTTGATCCTCGCCCCGGGTTGTTCTGTCTCGCCGTGGCCTGTGGCGAAGCCTGGCAACTTCCAGGCCGCCATCACCGCGGCCGAAGCCCGCGGGTGCGGGAGCGCGTGACGCCCACGGACGACCTCAGAGGACCCTGTCAGGGGAGCGAGATGGAAGCAGGCGGCTCCGGACCCATCACCATGATCGAGCCTGGCCACGTGAGCGGCCGCCGCACCGCATGGGGCATCGAGTTTCTGGGCATCCCATACGCGACGGCGGCGCTGCGGGAGGCGGGGTTCGCACCTCCCGGACCGGTGCGCCCCTGGAAGGGGACCCGCGCATGCACGGAACTGTCACCTGTGTGCCCCCAGATCGAGACGTACGGTCCAGTGGGCAGCGGCGCCCTGTCTGCCCTCCGCCAGGATGAAGCCTGCCTCCGCCTCAACGTGCGCACCCCGAGCCTGGACGGCCGGCGGCCCGTCCTCGTCTGGCTGCACGGGGGTGGCCTCGCCCTCGGGTCAGGGGGAGAGCCCTACCTGACCCGGGGAGCGTTCGCGCAGAGCGGCGTCGTGGAGGTCACGATCAACTACCGCCTCGGGCTCGTCGGATTCATGCCCGTGGCTGACGCGACGGCGCCCGCCAACCGCGGCCTGCTGGATCAGATCGCCGCACTGCAGTGGGTGCACCGCAATATTGCGGCGTTCGGTGGAGACCCCGCGCGAGTGACCATAGGGGGGCGCTCGGGGGGCGGCTTCTCCGTTGCCGGATTGCTGGCATCCCCCGCCGCACGTGGCCTCTTTCATCGCGCGGTGCTGAACAGCGGCTTCGGGAACGCATACCTGCTTTGGGATGAAGCCGAACGTGTCGCCCAGCTTGTGGCTGGTCATCTCGGGCTTGCCGCGCCGACAGCTCGCACCCTGGCCAATGTCCCGATCACTGCATTGTTGGAAGCTCAGAAGTTGCTGTGCGACGACTGCTACACGCATCATGACTATGGCATGTTTGGGGCGGCAGCCATACTCGGCCTGCCGTTTCAGATGGTCGTCGACGGAGGTGTCCTCCCTGCTCCACCGGCAATGGCAGTCGCTCAGGGAAGTGCGGCAGGCATCCCTCTGATGATCACAACGACCAGCCAGGAGGCACTCACGCACACGTCCATCTACAAGGACCTCGACTGGGAGGCCTATGATCGGGTGGTGTCAGAGCGAGTGAGGCAGCCCTTCGGCGATCCGGCTGAGGTCAGGGCATACTATCGCCACTGCGCAGGGGATCGCGACCCCAGGGGCGCCCTGACCATTCTCATCGGGGACCTCATGTTTCAGCTGGCAGGCTGCCGGCTGGCGTTCGCCCAGGCACCACACGCTGCGGTGTACAAGGCTGTCTTCGACGGAAGCGGGTCGGCTCGACATGGCGACGACGCGGGTTACGTGTGGTGGAGCCGGCGCGTGAATGATCCCGGCGTTCCACCCCGACACCGCGTGGCCGATCCGGACCTGGCCAATGAGGTGCACGGAGCCGTGGTCTCCTTCATCGGGACCGGCACGCCAGTGATATCGGGCGGCCCTGACTGGCCCTTGTACGGACGGGAGAATCCCGCGGTCATGTCATGGAGCACGGGGGGATGCAGCGTCGTGACCGACCCATTTGTCGAACGTCTACCTCTCATGAGTCGGGATCGCTTTTCCGGTGTTGAGCCCCCGGGCTGAGCGTGGTCGTCGTGGCACCCAGCGCGCATCTTCCTCAGGCGCCCGCAAGTGTCGCGGGGCGGGTTGCGGCTGACGATTCATGAAGGCTGCTGGCTGCTGCGCCTCCGAGTGAGATCGAGGCGGCAAGGCGAACCCACCGGGTCGCCACGGCCTCTGCGCCTCACCGACGTTCATGATCCCCCTGGCATCAGCGAAGGTCACCTCGATGCGCCAACGACCGGCGCAACGCTCGTTGAGATCGTTGCCGCCCGACGTAGGGATGGGCGTGGTCACGAGCGTGGAGATGAGCATGGTGCGCGTGTCACGCGGCGGCCCGCTGGGCAACGGCGGCGGCTCTTCCTGCCAAGATGGTGAGAGGCAGGCGCTATTCCCGTGGTGCGCGTGGGTCGTGCGGTCCCCGTCAGTCGTCAGGACGTGGCTGCCCACGTGGCGTCACGCCTCGGCCGCTCGGGCCCAGGCTCCGCCCGACTCCTCTCGCGTCCGCGGGCCAAGCAGGCGGGCTCGGCCGCCTCCGTGTCCTCCCGTGGCGGAGGGAGAGGGATTCGAACCCCCGAGGGCTTGGCGGCCCTTGCGGTTTTCAAGACCGCTCCGTTCAACCACTCCGGCATCCCTCCACAGATCGGCGCGGCGGACCTCTCCAGTCTCCCACACGCCCGTGGGGGCTAGCTCACCCGGAGCGCCTCGAGTTGGGCCACGTGATCCTCGATGTGACCGAGGAGGGTCACCTCCACGATCTGCTCGACGGTCATCACCCCCCGGGTCGGGTGCAGGCCGCGCGCCTGCCAGCCGCGGTCGGGGACCCCGCCGAGGAAGGCGCGCAGGTCGTTGAGGTCCTCGCGGACGTCGTGCCACAGGGATGTGATCCCCCGCTGGCGATTCTGCTCGATGGCGTCGACCCGCGCGGGGTTGGACGCGGTGCGGCCAAACGGCACCGGCTCCCCCGTCTGCCTCGCCAGCACCTTCTCCGCCTGGGCGATCCAGTAGGGGATGAGCTCATCGAGATGGGCCCACACCTGACCTGCGTCCCAGCGCTCCCCCGTGGCGGGATCCGCCGGGGTCAGCCCCTCCAGCCGCTGGTGCGCCAGCGCTCCCAGGCGGGTTCGGACGGCGGCCACGCGCCGCTCGAAGTCGGGAGCGGGGTCTGGTGCGGGGCTCACGGGTCCTGGGCGTGCCTCGATGGGGAAGCGGGTGCCGGGCAATTCTGCGTCATTCGCCCCGTGCCGTGCCCCACCCCACCGTATACTGGCACGCACTCGGGGAGGTGGCTGAGAGGCTGAAAGCGCCCGCCTGCTAAGCGGGTGAGGGGCGTCAAGCTCCTCCGAGGGTTCGAATCCCTCCCTTCCCGCCACGCTGGGGCCGGCTGCCCCTGGTGGTCCCTGGCCGGCCGGAGCAGGCCCGCCGTCACTGGCTCGGGGGGAGGCCCGCCGTCTCCGCCAGCGCCCCCGCGGCGATCTCCAGCGCCGGAGGGTCCGCGCTGAAGCAGATGCGGAA
>JAKAWF010000433.1 GCA_021817025.1 bacterium | reverse complement strand
GAGCACCCCCCGCTCCAGGACAACCCCGTGGCCAGGGCGCAGCGCTCCGCGGCGGCCTTGCACAAGGCCTCCACCCAGGAGCTGGAGGACGGCAGCCCGGTGCACAGTTTTCCCACCCTGCTGCGCTCGCTGGCCACCGTCTGCCGCAACCAGGTGGTGCCGAAGGGACTGCCCGAGGAGGCTGCCTTCGAGGTGACCACCCAGCCCACCGAGCTGCAGTCCCGCGCCCTGGCCCTGGCCGGCGTCCGACTCGAGACCGCGTAGTCAGAACGCTGCACCCTCGGCTGAACTCAGCCGAACTCGCCTAACACCCCGAACTTCCGTCTAGCCGCGATCATTCACGGCGGTTGATGATCGCGGGAGTGTGAAGCTGCAGAAATGCCCTCTGGGAAGGGAAACTGGTGTTGTTGAGACGCCAGCGACCCCAACCAGGAGGGCACTTCGCAGATGAAGGCTACCAGCACCGCCCAGGTCGTGGTGGAGTCGGGCGGCAACCAGGTCGCCGCGCACGCGGGTCTTCACGCCCTGGGCAGCTTCGCCGACCGCTTGGGCCTCGGCACGGTGATCTCGAACGCCATCATTGGCACCACCCGGCGCCTCCCGCTGCACGACCGGGGCAAGGTCATGGTCCATCTGCTCCTGCTGCTGGCCGGTGGGGGGGAGAGCTGCGCCGACATCGAGCATCTCCGAGCCCAGCAGGTCCCCGTCAAAGTCCCGGGGGTGAGAGTCGCGTGCGGGGTGGGTTCTGGGAGGGTGGGGGAGCCCGGGGGCTGCTTCGGGGTAGGCTGACCGGCTCGAAGAGGGGTGAGGGGTCGCTGGGAGCGATGGACGGGCGCGCCGGTTTCCACCTCGGTGGAGGTTTGGGCAGCCGCGGGAGGTCAGATCCCGAGCAGGTTCAGGGGATGGTGCCAGTCGCTTGCGAACAGCCGCAGTGCGCTTGCGATGTTGTCCCAGCCGGCCAGCCGCAGGCAGCTGATGCTGAAGTTGCGCAGGCCGGCCATGGCCTGCGCTCCCCGGCCGGTGCGGATCTGGGAGCGGTCCTCGTCATAGGCCATGTCCCGGACCCAGTGCAGTTTGTTCTCGATCCCCCAATGACCCCGGGCGAAGTCACCCACCTGGGAGGGACCAGCTCGCTCCGGGGGGCGGCTGGTGATCCCATAGACGACCTCATGCCGCTGCCTGCCGCTCTTGAGCAGGGTGGTGGAGCGCTCGATCCGGAAGACCTGGGCGACATGGGGAAAGTCCAGATAGCCGTTGAGCGCGGTGCTGGTCCGGACAGTCCGGATCTCAAGTCGGCCGTGGCCCTTCTCCAGCTGGATCGCCGGAGGGGGAAAGAGAGCTCGCCGCCAGCGCCTGCAAGTCCTTCTCCAGAGTGCTCTGGTTGCCCTTGGCGATGAACAGGTAGTCAGCCTCCTTCTCCTCCACCAGGAAGCGGGCGTGATCCTTCTGGGTGTGCATGGCGTCGGCGGTCACCAGCTGGCCCCTGAGGTCGAGCGGCTCCAGCAGCGGCTTGAACTCGGTGATCTCGTTGTGCTTGCCGTCCACCTGGCGCTGGCCGATCACCACTCCCTGCTTGTGCACCAAGGCTCCCAGCAGATGCACCTGCTTGCCATCCTGGCCGACTGCGCCCCGCACCGCCTTGCCGTCGACCGCCACCGCCGCTCCCTTCGCCCGGCACTGCAGGAAGGTTCCCAGCTCCCGGTCCACCAGGTCCACATCCACCGCCTGCAGGGTCCGCCGCAGGGTCGGCTCGCTGGGCGGGATGCGGTGGCCCTGGACCGGGTCGCGGCGGCAGCCCAGCCGCTCCAGCGCCTCCTGGGGAAGTTGGCCCGCCCACTCCGCGATCGCCACGAAGTTGCGCCTCCCCGCCAGGGTGGCGCAGATCGCCAAGAGCAGCACGTTCGCCTGGCGATGCCGGATCCCCCTGTGTTTGCGGGGGTCGGGCACCCGGCTGAGCAGCGCCAGGAGCTCCCCCTGCGCTTCCAGGACGTAGTTCAGATCGGGCACGGCGGATCCTCCGGGCTGAAAGGCGGGGACGTCGAAGGGGGCGGCCAGCCAGGCCCGCCCCTTGGGCTGCACCGGCCGCACCCAGATCGACTTGGGCCGGCCGTGGAAGTAGTAGCGGCCGCCGTTGCGCCGGTAGCCCCGGGTCCTGCCCAGCTCCTCCCAGCCGGCGGCCCGGTAGCAGGTGCCCTGGAAGTCGGGGTCCACGAAGGTCTCGGCGAGCACGATCGGATGCCCGAAGATCGCCTGCCAGTCCCCCGACAGCCGGCGCAGGTTCGCCCCCAGGACCTGGGAGGCAAGATTGGGACGGCGCTCCCCGGGCAGGATCAGGAAGCGCAGGTTGTTGGCGACGTAGCGCAACCGCCGCCACTGCTGGCTCTTGGTCCAGCCGATCCAGGCATCCCGGGGCCCGCACTTGAAGGCCGCGGCCCCCCAGCCCAGCAGCGCCAGCCACCTGCCTTCCCGCTCGGCCACGTACTTCAACGACTCTCCGACCAGGATCCGGAACCCGAGGTAGTGGTGGGTGTCCATGAGCTCATCCCACCGCCCCACCTCCTCCGGCCTCACCAGCCGCACCACCACCGGTGGCCGACCGGTCCCGGCCTGCTCCCAAGAGTCCATCTCCGAGGGTATACCGCAACTCGGCCGAAAAAGCCAGCCCCCCGCCCCTCACTTCACTTCAGCCGACTTTGACGGGACCCTGCCGAGCCCAGCGGCTGCTGTTCCCCGACGTGTGCTCGGACTCCACCCTCTACCGCAGTGTTCGCCAGCTCAGCCCGGAAGTGCTGGCGGCGGTCTGGGAGGCCGTGGCCCAGATCCGGGCCACGGTCTGGCACCGAATGCCGAGCGTGTGGCGGAACGAGGGGGTTCTCGACTTCGACGCTTCGCTGGTCCAGATCCACTCGGAGAACAAGGAGCGCACCGCTCCCACCTACAAGGGCGGCTTCGGCTTCCACCCCCTCTTCTGCTTCTTCGACGGCACCGGGGACACCCTCAGCTCCATGCTCCGGCCCGGCAACGCCGGCGCCAACAAGGCCGAGGACCACCTGCAGCTGTTGGGCTCGGCCATCGCCGCCATGCCAGCGGTGTTCCAAAGCGGCCATCACCGCGGTGACGATCCCCAACTGACCCGGCGGCAGCTGACCGCTCGGGCCGACTCCGCCGGGTGCACCGAGGACTTCGTGAAGGGTTGCCGGGAGCGCAACGTGGGCTTCAGCGTGGTGGCCCGCTCCTGCCGCCAGATCCACGCCGCCATCTCCCTGGCCCTCGATGATGAGTCTCGCTGGCAACCGGCGGTGCGCCAGGACGGAGAGCTGCGGTGTGGGGCAGAGG
>JAKAWF010000432.1 GCA_021817025.1 bacterium | reverse complement strand
GGTGGTGTAGTTGCGCTCCCGGCACTCGCCGCACTGCAGGGTGATGATGGTTGCCGGCACCTTCCGATCTCTCCACACAAAAACGCCTGGCCGAGCCAGGCTTCAGCCCGGAGTATAGGGCCTGCCCGGGGACGGGTCAAATCCGACCCTCCGGTGGGGCGGCCCGACCTCTGGCCATTGGCGCCCGCCGGAGGACTTCAAGTCGCCGTCACAGCTCCGTGGGATGGGATGACGGTTTCGTTGCCCACCGCCCTGGGTAGACCCGGGACCCCAGTGGTTTTGGTGTATGTGAAAGTGAAATTGCGCCTGGTGCCCCTGCCGTCGGCCGGCGACCGTCGCGGCCCGGCCGCCCGAGGGGGGCTCGCTCCCTCGTACCGCCACGCGACCCCTTCCGTACCCGTAGCGGGCGACGCCCGTGCCGGCGGATCAGCTAGCTGGACCAGCTGGCCAACGGAGCCCAGTGGGAGGTGGTGGTGACGATGGGCTGGCTGTTCGGAAGAGTGGCAAGTGCTGCAGGAAGACAAACCGGTGGGCCGAGGGCCGGTGCCCGAGGGCAGGTGGCCGTGCTGTTCGCCATCGCGGCGGTGGCGATCATCGGGATGGCCGGCTTGGCTCTGGACGCCGGGCTCAGTTACATGGGTCAGACCGGACTGCAAAGCGCCTCCGATAACGCCTCCCTGGCGGTGGCGCGAATGTTGGCGACGGACTACACCAGCCAGCAGCAGTCTCCGCCGGCTGCCTCAATGCCGTTCACGTACGCGCAGATGGTGTCAACCGTCCAGGACCTGGTGGCGGGCAACGGTGCCGGTTCAACCCGGGCGACTTCGTATTCGGCCTACTTCACTGACACCAGCGGTACCCACCTGTGTCAATTCGCGCCAGCCGCCCTGGCCACCTGCCCGACCACATATGCATTGAGTGGCGGGCTACCCGAGGCATCGGGAGCGCTTCTCGCTAGCGGGGCCCAGGTCGTGCCCACCAACACCCACCAGACGAGCGTACTCGGCATCTTGGGGATCGATCGGGCAAGCGAGAGTGCCCCGGCCACTGCCGTGTTTGGAGTGGTCCAGGGGATCGCAGCCGACAACGCCAACTTCGCCGTGTACGACATCTACTGCCCCACAGGCAAGCCGCTGGCCCTTTACCAGACGATCACGTACTACTCGCCGCAGTGGAAGAAGTCCTGGCCCTGCGCCGGGCTCCAGGACTCCAACTTCAAGGGGGACCTCCACCAGGCTCTGCCCGACCCGCTCACGGTGCCGGGCTGGATAAGCGCCAAGAGCGGAAGCGGGACCGTTACCCCGGTCACCACCGGGGAGATCATCGTCGTCCCCATGATCGACTGCGCCGATCACGGGGCGGTGTGCACGGAACCGGTCTCCCCGGGGGTGTGCCCGAGCACCTTCCCATCCACGCTGCCCACGTCCGGACGGGACGTGATGTGCGCGGTGGGGTTGATTGCCATTAAAGCGCTCGACAACTGCAACACCGGCTCGGTCTGCACAGGTGAAGTGGTCCCGTTCCTTCAGGGGCAGGCGGGTATCCTAATCTGTCCCACCACATCGAACCCCAAGTGCGGGAACGAGACCGGAACCCAGGGAACAGAGACCGTCGCCACCGAGCTTCTCAACTAGAGTGGGGCTCCGGTTGCCCGGCGCCCGCGGTCAGTCGTTGGTCGAGTTTGCCCTGGTTCTCCCGCTCCTGCTCCTCCTGCTCGCGGGAGGCGTCGACCTGGCTCGAGCGTACTTCGTGGGCATCGAGGTGAGCAACGCCGCGCGGGAGGCCTCCCTGTACGTGGCCCGGAACGCTCCCTACTTGGACTCTGCGGACTACGCAGCGGCGCTCCCGCCCGGCGGCTCCGAGACCGGCTGCCCAGCCCCAGGGGGCGCGGAAGGCCCGGCCGTCGACGCTGGGTGCGCATCCTTCCAGGGAAGCTTCCTTTCCTGCCCGGCAAGTGAGATGACGTGGAGTTTCAGCCCGTCCACCCTCCCCTCCCAGTCCGGCACAGATCCGGTGACCGACTCCTTCAATGTGACCGTCACGGCGACCTGCCGGCTCGACCTGCTCACCCCACTTCTTCCTCCAGCTGTGACCATCGGCGGGTCGAGCACGAGCCTGGTGGTCCAGCCGTGAGTCTACGTGCGTCCCGACCAAGGCGACCGGGGAAGCCCGCCGGGCGAGCGTCTCGCGGGGCATCGGTCGTCGAGTTCGCCATGGTCTTCCCCCTGTTCCTCCTCCTGATGTTGGGCGTGGTGGAGGGGGCGTGGTTCGTTCTCGAGGTCTCCGCGGTGACCAACAGCGCTAGGACTGCAGCCCGCTGGGAGGTGGTCGCGGCCAACTGGGACCCCTCTGGCTACCCCGACTGCTCCACTGCAGGGGACACGGCGCCGCTCGTGGCGCCCGCCCGGTCCACTGCCGGTCCGTTCAGCTCGGAGATCTCGACTGCCTCGATCACCAACGCTCCCGTCTACCAGCTCGTCGGCGGCGCCCCCACAACTACGATCATCGGCTGCCAAGTCACGATCAAGGTCAGCTATTCCCCACTGCAACAGCTGGCCCACATCGGCCCCAGCACGATCTCAAGTACCTTCACGGCCTACCTGAACGGATGACCCGGATAAGCCCTGTCAATCCGGACTTGCGCCGGTCGTCGGCCCCTCAAGGGGACCCATCGTCCGGGAAATGCCTCAAACTGGGGCCCAGTGACCGCTCCCGCATATCAGGCCGGATCCTCGGACGACTTCGACCGGCTCTACCGCGACACCTATTCCCGGGTTCTCCAGACGGTGATGGCGATCGTCCGGGAGCCGGCGGCCGCCGAGGACTGTGTCCAGGAGGCTTTTGAGCGCGCCTATGCCGCCTGGCCCCGCTACCGTCCGGACGCCCCGGCCCCGGTCTGGATCCACCGGATCGCCATCAATGTGGCCCTCACCTACCGTCGGCGGTACACACTCCGCCAAGTGGGAGAGACCATCCGCCGCCTGGGGCGTCCCGAGTTCGTGGCCGACGCCACGCTGACCACCGACCAGATGGATCTGGTGTCCGCCCTCCATGAGCTGCCCGCACGCCAGGCGGCCGCACTGGTTCTGCGCCACCTCCACGGGTACACCAACCGGGAGATCGCATCAGCCATCGGAGTGCCGGAGCGGACTGTGGCGTCCCGCCTCGCGGCGGCGAAGCGCAAGCTGGCGGAGAAGTTGGGTGAGCTGGGGAACAACACTCCATGGTCTGACTCCGACTCCGAAGCGCACAGGAGTCCCGGCCCAACCCACCCCCGCGTCCAGCGGCAGGGGACGTCCAATGCCTGAGGGGTTCGACGACTGGCTCAGCCGGTCCCTGG
>JAKAWF010000431.1 GCA_021817025.1 bacterium | reverse complement strand
GGCCTACGCCGCCGCGCTCCTCACCCTGGGTCTGCTGGGCCCCTGGCTCGTCACCAGGGTGGCCGACTGGGTGGGCATCGGACTCACGGCTCCCGTCGCAGCGATTGCCGCTCGGAGCCGCTCCCATCCCGGGCGCACCGCCTTGGCCCTCGGGAGCCTGTTCGTGACCGTCGCCACCGCTGCCGGGCTCGCCGGCCTGTCAGCTTCGGCTTTGCAGTCGGGGGGGGCCTGGGTTAATCGCCTCTTCGTGGGCAACTACCTGCTGGTGAGCCCCACCGCCCAGACCGCCGAGATAGAACGGCAGGTTCTGCAGTCGATTGCGAGCGATCCGGGCCACTCAACCGTCGCGGCGGTGGCACCCGTCCGGTTTCTCACCGCTCGGGTCGGGCATCTAGCCGTGTCGCTGGCGGCAACCTCCGCTCCCGCGTACCGCGCCAGCGGAGCGCTGCAGTTCGTGCAGGGCGAGCGACGGGCTGGGCTGCGAGGACTTGCGGCCGGGCACGCGCTGCTCGTGCCACTGCAACTGGCGGGACAGCTGCACGTCCACGTGGGCTCCAAGCTGCGCGTGGTTACCAGCTCGGGGGACGCCACCTTCACGGTGGGCGGCATTGTCAGCCACACCCTGCCCGGACCCTCGGGGCTGGAGACTCTCCTGGTGGCGCAGAGAGCAGCCGTGGGCGCCTTCGGAGCCCCAGCAACCGGGTTCAACCTGCTCCAGCTGGACCTGCGGGGAGAGGCGGCTGGCCGGGACGCACGCCTCGCGGCATTCAAGTACGGCATGGAGGCAGAGAGTGTGGCCGCGGTCCGGGCGGGCGTGGACGCGGGCATTCAGCACGATATCGCCGCGATTGGGGCGCTCGCTCTGCTCGCCGTGGTGATAGCTATCCTGGCAGCGGTGAACACTGTGATCCTGCAGACCCGGGAGGCGGGCCGAGACCTGGCTCTGCTGAGAGTGGTGGGGCTGAGCCGGACGGCAGTTGCCCGCGCGGTCCTGGGGGAGGCGTTGGCGACCGCGCTGGTCGGTTGTGGACTGGGGATCGCGGGCGGAGTGGGCCTGGTCTGGCCCGAGGTGCATGCCGCCTCGTCCGCGGCCCTGCCGTTGCCCTTCACCGTCTCCGGCTTGGCCTTGCTCTTGCTGGCTCTCTCCGTGGTCGCGGCTCTGATCGTCGCAGCGCTGATGCCGGCTCGCCAGCTATCCAACATCGATCCCATCTCCGCCCTCGCGGTGGAGTGAGCTCCGCGTGAGCGCCCTCCCTGGGTCCGCGGCCCTCGGCGAGCTTCTGGATCGACGGAGTCGGCGACTGCGGATCCTGATCTTGGGGGTGTCGGTCGGCAGCAGCCTTGGTCTTGCCGTCTACGCCTGGACCCGGCTGCTGCCCCCTCGGCCGTACGGTCTGGCCGACGATTTCCGGGTCTTCTACGCGGCCGCCAGGATGCTCGCCGAGGGCCGAGACCCTTACCGTCTCGGCGCGCTCCAGCTGGTCGAGCAGCAGGTGACCCACTACCCTCAACTGCAGCCAACCCTGGACCGATTTCCCTACCTGCCGATCACCGCGACCGTGCTCGAACCGCTCACGCGACTTCCCTTCTGGGTTGCCTACGGAATGTTCTCCGGGATCGGCGTGGTGGCACTCGTGGTGACGATGGTGCTCCTGGGGCGTGACCTCGGCTGGACCAAGAACGCGGCTCTCGCCTTTGGGGTGGTGATCTCTTGGATCTCAGTGCTGGGCTTCAGTTCGGGACAGTTCGACGCCCTCATGGTGGCCGTGGTCGCAGGCGCCATGCTGGCGGCGTGGCACGAGCGCCCCCTAGTCGCCGGTTTGGTCCTGGGGCTCATGTGGATCAAGCCCGATCTGATCTGGCCAGCGCCGATTTTCTTGTTCCTGGCGCTGAGGGGGGCCGGCCGACCGCGCCGCTGGTTCGCCCTGGGCTGGCTGCTGACCTCTGCGCTGTGCCTGGCCAGCAGCCCACAGTGGCTGATCGCTTGGGCGCATGCCCTGCGGACGTTCGCGCAGGGGGTCGGCGGCGCGCAGCCCGACCTGGCTGGACTGCCCGGGTTGCTCGGTGCCGCCCCAAGGCAATGGGGCCTTGGCACGGGTCTCCTGGCTCCGGGTACGCTCGTGGTGGTGGCGCTGGCGCTCCTGGCCATGGGGGTGTTCGCGCTCTGGATGATGTTGGGGGACGACTGGCGCCGGGTGAGCCAGGTGGGCCGCATCTCCTGGGGAGTCGCGCTGCCCCTGGCGGTCTGGTTGGCGGCCACGCCGTACGCGCACCCCAATGATGACCTCCTGCTCCTGCCACTGTTCTTGGCCACGGTCGGGCGAGACGCACGCCGCGTTCACGGCCAGGGGCTGGCGCTGGCGCTATCGGTCACGGCGTGGCTTCTGCTCATATGGCCCGCCGGGGTGGTGCCCTGGGGTGTGGGACTGCTGGTGATGGCCGCCCTGGCGGGGGTGCTGTGGTACTGGCGCACCGATGTGCGGCTGACCGGGTTCGGGGCTGGGGCCTGCGTGTTGACGCTGGCTCTGCTCCCGGCGGTTTGGCCGTTCCACCTGCTAAAGGTGGGGCTCGCCCCGGTTGCGGTCATGGTGCTGGTCGTCGAAGGAGCCCGCACCTGCTGGATGGAGGTTGGGGGTGCGGGCACCGGACCGGCATATGTGACCGACCCCGCGGCCAACGGCGGATTGGCCTCGCTGGCTGGGGGGGGATAATCGGGCCGTGCAGCAGAACACCGTGGCAGCCAAGCCCCCGGCGGCCACCCTACGGCTGCGCCGCCGGGGCGGCGTTTACCTGATGGCCCCGCGCGAGGCTGGGATGGGCGACTGCGCCCCCGCGGTCGGGGCGTGGCGCGGTCAGCGTCCCTCGGGCCTGGCAGCCCTCGGTTTCGAGATCAACTGGCGGGTGAAGGGGTGAGCGTCCTAACTCGGATCTATGACCCCACCCGCCGCGAGCTCCGCCACCATTGGCAGACGGTCTCCAAGATCGGGGAGATGGAGGAGACCGTCAGCTCGCTGTCCGATCTTGAGCTGCGGCAGCAGACCGACACCTTCAAGGCGCGACTGGAGGAGGGGGCGTCACTTGATGACCTTCTCGTCGAGGCCTTCGCGGTGGCGCGCGAGGCGGCCCGGCGCACCCTGGGGATGCGCCCATTCGACGTCCAGTGTCTGGGGGGCATCGTCCTGCATCAGGGCAAGATCGCCGAGATGAAGACCGGGGAGGGCAAGACCCTGGTGGCCGCTCTTCCCCTTTACCTCAACGCTCTGACGGGCCGGGGGTGCTTCCTGGTCACCGTCAACGACTTCCTGGCCCGGCGCGACGCGGGCTGGAACGCGCCGATGTTTCACGCGCTCGGGAT
>JAKAWF010000430.1 GCA_021817025.1 bacterium | reverse complement strand
CGGTGGGCTCCCGGGAACCATCGGTAGGCGACGAGGGCCAGGGCGCAACCCGCCCACACCGAGGGGTCGAACTCCCAGACCGTCAGCCAGTGCATTCGATAAGTACTCCTGGACCTAGCTCCCCCGCGCAGGAGTATGCCTCACGCCGGCGGCCCGCTCGGGGATCCCACCAGTGCCAGCTCCCGAGCCAGGACCCGGCCCTCCCGGCGGGGCTCGGGCGTCAGTGACGCCCGGAGCTGGCCGCAGGCAGCGGTAGCCCGGTCCCCTCGGGAGTGGCGGATGGTGGCCCGGGGCCCGACCAGCGCTGCGAAGTCTCGGCAAGCCGCCGGCGAAGGCGCGCGCAGGTCGCTGCCCGGGATCGGATTCATGGGGATCAGGTTGACGTGGCCACGGATCGAGGCCGCCATCTGCCCCAGCCTTCGGGCGGCGCCAGGGTCGTCGTTCACACCCTTGATCAGTACATATTCCAGGGTGACCCGGCGCCCACTGGCCGCCGCGTACTTCCGGGCCGCATCCAGGAGGCTAGCTATGGGGAAGCGACGGTTGATCGGAACCAGCCGGTCGCGCAGCTCATCGTGGGTGGCATGTAGGGAGATCGCCAGGCGCACACCCAGTCCCTCTTCGGCCAGTCGCAGGATCTCGGGAACCAGCCCGCTGGTCGAGAGGACCACCTGCCGCGGGGAGATCCCCCACCCGTGCAGCAGGTGGATCGCTAGGACCACTTGGCGGTAGTTCTGGAGTGGCTCGCCCATGCCCATGAGGACCACGTTGGTCGGGCGCCCGAGGCTCTCGGCGTCCCACCGGCGGGCGGCCTCGAGCACCTGGTCCACGATCTCCGCCGCGGTGAGGTTGGCCCTCAGCCCCAGGCGACCGGTGGCGCAGAAGACGCATCCGATGGCGCAGCCGGCCTGGGAGCTGACGCACACCGTCCGGCGGCCCCGGCTCCCATCCCGGGCTGGGTGGGTGATCATCACCGCCTCCAGCTTGTGGCCGGCTTCGGTTTTCAGGAGAAGCTTCTGAGTCAGGCCGCGGTCGGCGACGGTCGCGGCCAGGACCGCCAGGCTGGACCAGACGGCCGACTTTTCGAGTTCAGTGCGAAGCTGGAGCGGAAGGTCGCTCATGGAGGCGAAGCCGTCCCCACCGGCGCGAAGCAGGTGGCGCCGGATCTGGTCCGCCCGGTAGGCGGGATGGGCCCGCTCTTCCAGCCACCCGCGCAGCTCCTCTCGTGAGAGGGAGCTCAAGGCGAGAACGGTCATGGTCGGGACAAAGCCATCAGCCGGAGCGCACCCTCGCGCGCCGGGACGTCGCTGGCCAGCTCGCCCCTGGTGGCCACCGTGACGACGCTGTGGCCTGTCTGGGCCGCCCCGCGCATGCTGATGCAGAGGTGTTGCGCGGTCAGCGCCACCACCAGCCCCCGCGGCCGCAGGCCTCGCTCCAGGGTCGTGGCTATCTCCTCGGTCAGCCGCTCTTGGACCTGAAGGCGGCGCGCATGCGCATCGACGACCCGCGCCAACTTGCTGAGACCGGCCAGGTGGCCGTTCGGAAGGTAGGCGATCGCCGCCCACCCGAAGAAGGGAAGCAGATGATGCTCGCAGAGGCTGTGGAAGGTGATGCCGCGGACCACGACCAGCTGTCGCTCGAGGGTCTCTTCCAGCCCGGTGGCCAGGAGGGCCGCGGGGTCTTCCCGGTAGCCAGACGAAAGCGCGGCCAGGGTTCGCGCCACCCGACCCGGAGTGTCACGCAGAGTCCGCCGCCCAGGGTCGTCTCCCGTCCAGGCCAGGAGGATCCGCACCGCTTGTTCCACGCTCGCCTCATCGGGCATCCCCTCAGGGGTGACCATCGCCGTCCTGACCCCCTGAGTTCACTGGTACGGCTCTGCCGAGCCTCTGCCACAGGGCCCGGGCGGCGCGCACCCCGTCCTTCAGGCAGGCCTCCATCCCGACTCCGCGATACGCGGCGCCAGCGAGGACGACCGGGTAAGGCAGGGCCGCGACCTGTGCTTCTACCGAGTCGCGCCAGGCGAGATGCCCGGCGCGGTACTGGGGTAGGGCTGGCGCCCAGCGTTGGACCCTGGCCTCCAGGGGCACCACTCGCAGGCCTAGGTGGCGGCGCAGGTGGGTGTGCACCGAAGTGACCAGGGTGGCGTCGTCCACCTCCAGCGGCCATTCATCCCCGTGCCCTCCGGCCGAGGCCCGCAGGAGGAGGATGCCCGGCTTCCTGAGGTGGGGCCACTTCTGGTCCATGAAGGTGCATGCCGTGACCACACGGCCGGGAAAGCGGGGCACCAGGAAGCCGCTGCCACTGGGCCGTCGGGAGACCGCCGACTCGGGGTAGGCCAGGGTCACGGTGGCCACGTTGGAGTACCTCTGGCGCCGCAGCTCTCGCGACAGCTCCGGCGCGAGTCCCTGCATCAGCTGGGCCGCAGACGGCGCTGGGAGGGCCAGGACCAGACCATCGAAATCGTCGCTTCCGCCGCCGGACTCGACCCGCACCAGACCCGAAGGACCTGGCCAGGTTGCCGTTACCGGGGTCCGGAGTCGCAGGGCGGACGGATCCAGTGCCTCCGCCAGCTTCTCGGCAAGGGTCTGCAGACCGCTGCGCAGGGAGATGAAGCCCGTGACCGCTCCCGGGGCGGGCGGTCGCTGCAGCCGCAGCCCGCGCAGCAGACTCCGATCGCGGCCCAGGGCCGCCAGGAGGTGCGGAGCCACCGCGCCCACGCTGAGCAGCTCGGCGGGGCCGGCGTACACCCCTCCAAGGAGCGGGTCCACCAGCCGGCTCACCGCCAACCTACCCAGCCGGCCCACCAGAAACGGGCCGAGTGGGTCGTCCGCGGTCACTGTCGGCCCGCGGAGCCAGGGCTCCAGCGAGGCCCGCAGGCTGCCCAGTGGGCCCAGGAGGCGCACCACCTCCGGCTGAAGGGGGTGGAGCGGAACGCCGAGGGAGGTGCCCTTGGGGATGGGCACCAGCCGTCGCCCGGACCAGATCGAAGCGGACGTCGTTCCCGGCCGGACCAGCTCTTCGTCCAGGCCGAGAGAGCTCAGGGTCTCAAGGGTGGAGGGGTCGCGCACCAGCATGCTCTCGGCACCCAGATCGATGCGCTGGCCGCGAACCTCTGCGCTCAGGACCCGCCCGCCGACGCGATCCTCGGCCTCGAAGACGGTGATGCTGGCGGGAACCCCTTCCTCGCGACTCGCCCGGATGAGCTCGCGGGCGGCGGACAGTCCCGCTACCCCGGCCCCGACCACCGCCAGGCGCAGAGGTGTCAACCCGGGCTGGCCAGTCCCCGGCGCACCAGGTCCCGCAGCACCGCGATGAAGGCCGGGTCGTCGTTGGGCATCGCGGTCCGGGATATCGT
>JAKAWF010000429.1 GCA_021817025.1 bacterium | reverse complement strand
CGGTGGTGTCGTTCACGATCACCTGACCGACCTGCAGCCGTTCGGCGAAGTGAAATGCTCTGGCGAGGTCGCGGGTGAAGACGGCCGCCGGCAGCCCCAGGTCGTCGGAGTTGGCCAGCTCCAGGAGCTCCCGGTCGGCGCCCACCGCCACGGCCACCGCCAGGGTCGCCTGTTCCCCCAGCAGCAGCCGTCCCGGGGTGTCCCGGCCCTCGGGGCTGGTGCCGAGCAGGTGGCTCGGGAATGGACAGAGGTCGCCGTTCAAAAGCTTGGTGGAGAGCTGATTGGCCTGGTAGACGACAGCGCTATCGTCAGGAACAGAGCGATCCCGACCATCAGCAGGCAGCGGGGAAAGTACTCTGCCACCAGTGCCGAGACCGGTGAGTTCAGCCCACGTGGCGCAAGACTCGAAACGGCGACGGGTTGCTTGGCAGAGCTCAGGTCGGGAAGGACGTTGGTCCCGACCGGGTGTTACTCATGGGCACTCCACAGGAACGGTCAAGACCAGGATGCTGATCAGCAGCATGACCAGGATCGACTGCACCAGCCGCTGCACGACGTAGCGGGTCACCGTGCTCGTGCCCCCGGCTGCGGCGCCGTGCTGAAGCTGAGTCGGTCACACCGTGCCTCGATCGTAGACCGTCCTGCCGCCGACCATGGTCAGTTCCACAGTCGCCTGCGGCAGCGCTGTCGGCTCCAGGGTGAACGGGTCGCCGGCCAGCACGACCAGGTCCGCCTCCTTGCCGGGGCTCAAGGTCCCTGTGGTTGCCTCCAGGTGGTTCACGAAGGCCGAGCCCGCGGTGAAGGCCGAGAACGCGGTCGCCAGCGGAAGGCATTCGGTGGGAAGAAACGGTTCGACGGTTGGGCCATCCCCTCCGGGACCGACACGGCCGACCGCGACCGCGATCTCCTCCAGCGGGTTGGCGGTGGAAACCGGCCAGTCGGACCCTCCTGCCAGGACCGCCCCCCTGTCCGCAAGGCTGCGGAAGGGATACTGCTGTCCGGCTCGCTCCGGCCCCAGGAAGGGGATGGTCAGCTCGTCCATCTGGGGGTCGTGGCGGGCCCAGAAGGGTTGCATGTTGGCGACCACCCCCAGCTCATGGAAGCGAGGAAGGTCGTGGGGGTGGATCAACTGGATGTGGGCGATGTGGTGGCGTGGCTCGGAGCCCAACGAGGGCCCCTCACGCCGCGATGCCTCAACCGCATCGAGGGCGAGCCTGACCGCTCGGTCTCCAATCGCATGGAAGTGGACCTGGAAGTGGAGCCGGTCGAGGGCTTCGGTCGCGGCTCGGGCCAGCTCGGGTTCCAGGAAAAGGTGGCCGCTTCCTCTTTCCCGCGAAGCCCCGGCTTGGTCTTGGCTCCGGTAGGGCTCCAGGGTGGCCGCGGTGAACGTCTCCATCACCCCGTCGAGCATGATCTTGACGCTGCCGGCATTCAGCCCCTCTGCCTGCAGGCGCGCTCTGCGCGCCACCAGCTCGTCCACCTGCTCGAGGCCGCGCTCACGCTCCCACCAGAGGGCCATGCGTACCCTGGCCGTGAGCGCTCCGGCCCCCGCAATCAGGGAGTAGGCGCGCTCCGTCTGCCGGTCCACCATCGCGTCCTGCCAGCCGGATATCCCCAGACTGTGGAGGTGGCGCTGGGCCTGCAGCAACGCCGCCACCGCTTCATCCTCGGATGGCCTGGGCAAGAGCCTGCTCACCAGCCCCATCGCGCCCTCGTGGAGGGTGCCCTGAGGGTCGCCGGCCGGGTCCCGCTCGATACGTCCGTGCTCAGGGTCGGGAGTGTCGTGATCGATGCCCGCGAGCGCGAGCGCCGCGGAGTTGACCCAGGCGCTGTGCCCGTCGCGATTGGTGAGGTACGCGGGCCTGCTCCCTGTGACTGAGTCAAGCACCAGGCGGTGCGGGGTTCCTCCTGGGAAGGTCTCCATGGACCAGCCCATGCCGCTGATCCAACCGCCTCCCGGATGCGCTCTCATGTAGGCCACGACGGCTTCCTGGCAGCTCTCAGCGGTGAGCCGCCCTTCCAGGTTGCAGCTTCGCTGCTGGAATCCACCGTGAATGGGATGGCAGTGGGCGTCCTGGAAGGCCGGGAAGACGGCTCGCCCGTGCAAATCCAGGGCCTCATGGCGCTGGCCCAACGCCTTCACCGCCCGGGTCAGGGGCCCGGCGACGGCGACCCTCCCGTCGCGCACCGCCAGAGCCTCGACCCAGGGGATTTCGGATAAGCCGGTCCAGATTGGGCCACCCGTGATGAGAAGACCCCGGTCGTGACCCAAGGAACTCTCCCTACTTTACGAAGTACCAGATGGAGGGATGGTAGTTGGCTGATCGGTTGAGCGGATGCCAGCCCCCAGGTTGTTCTTGGCGACCACTATCTCGTAGTCGGCGCCCGGTCCCCAGAGGGAGGGGTGGCAACTGGTGGCAGAGGGACCCAGCTTCTCCGATTGTCCGTAGAGGAAGTTGAAGACCGCCTTGGCAGCAGCCGGAGCCGAGCCGTTGTGCCCGTTTGCGCAGATGAGGCAGGTCTTGTCCCAAGTCCGCTGACGCGTGATGCTCTCCCGCTCACGGGCCCGTCCGACTTGGTCGACGGTGTCGCACATGGCCTGGGAGCGGACGGGACCGCGATGGATTCGGCCACCTCCGCCTGATGATAGGTGAAGTGCCCCCGCCTTCCGCATTGTCCAAGGAACACAGTTTGCAGAATAGAAACTGGCAGATCGATACATGGCGGACTTCTCGCGCCGAACCTAGAGTGGAGGCGATGCCCGTATCCCACCTTTTCCACGATGTGGTCCTGTCGGCTGAGCCCCGGCCTCCAGCCGGTCCCGTCTCGGCCCGGCTGCTCCGAGACCGCCTCGTCGGTGCCATGAGGGCGGAGGCGAGGCGGAGGCCCGCATCTGCTCCCACCTGACTCGGCTCCTGGCGGTCGACGAGTGGGACGAGCCATGGCGGGCCGCTGCTCACTCGCAGCAGATCGGTCCACCCGAGCACCAAACAAGGATTAGGTTTCGTCGAGAACGGAGCCCAGTGAAGGAGTTTTGTGATGAGCATGACCGGTGAGGCCCCGGCCTCGGCCAGGATCGCCGAGCTGACAGCGAGGGAGGAGGAGGAGTTCCGCCGCCGCCGCCCCAAGTCGCACGATCTGGTGGAGCGAGCCCGGCTGCACAGCCCTGGGGGTACGGCACTGGTCATCGTCTACAGCCTACTAGAGCCCATACGTATGTATTATGATGCAGGTCGTGAATCTGACTGAGTGGGCGCGCCGCCAAGGCATCCACCCCCACACTGCGTTTCGGTGGTTTGAGAACGGCACCCTGCCGGTGCCCGCGGAGCGGGTGGGGCCACGCACCATCCTGGTGAAC
>JAKAWF010000428.1 GCA_021817025.1 bacterium | reverse complement strand
GAACGACCCCCCGAACAGCACCGCTGATGCCACGGCTGCTTCGGGTGATCGGGACACGAGCGGCAGGAACGCACCGACGCTGACCACGGCCAGCACCACGCCCGGCGCGCGCCCGCCGCGGAGGCTCACGACCGGACGTACCCACAGGAACGCACCGGCGATCGACGCCGCGCCGAGCACGACCCAGAAGGCGGTGATCTCCCCCGGTCCGGCACCACGGTCCTTCAAGAAGGCGACGATGAAGGTCATGTAGGCGATGTAGCCCGCCCCGAAGAGCGCATAGCAGACGAGCAGGGCCCGGAAGTGGAGGGCCGGCCAGTGCTTGTCGGCCGGGGGCGCGGGACGGGGCTCGCGGCTTGCACGGGCTGCCGGGGTCGCGATGCCGAGCGCTACGAGGCCGAGCCCGGCGAGGAGCACCCAGCCCCATCGCCAGCCGCCTGCCGCGGGCGCGGCGGCAAGGAGGAACGGGATGGCAACGCCCGACACCACGATCCCCGCTCCACCCCCGGCGAAGTAAATGCCAAGGAGCGATGCTGCCCGGCGCGCAGAGCCGGCCGTGCCGGCCTCGGCGACGATCCCGGCGCCGGTGACGAAGCAGATCGCACCAGCGACCCCGGCCAGGGTGCGGAGGCCAACCAGCACGACGGCGTTGCCGGTGGCAGCAGTGGCAAGGAGGGACGCCACGGTCACTCCGAGTCCCGCAAGGAAGGTCCTGCGGGTCCCCCAGCGACGTGCGGTCGGGGCGGCAAGCAACGCTCCGGCGAGGTACCCGGAGGCATTCGCCGTGTTCATCGCGCCGGCGATGGCGAACGACCAGTGCAGCTCGGTGCGCATCGATGGCAGCAACAAGGCATAGGCGAAGCGGGCCAGCCCGAGCGCGACCGCGGGCCCGAGGGCCAAGCCGAGCGCGATGGCGAATCCCGGAACATGGCGCGGGCTCATCGACGTCGGCCGACCCGGGCCGGGTGGAGCAGGTGGGATCATGGACGGGACGCCTCCGGACGCTGCGTCTGGGCGTCGATGAGCAGTTCGGCCAGGCGGCGGGCGTCTCTTGCCGCCTCGAGGTCACCATCGACGAGCACCCGGGCGTTCGCGCCGTCGACGAGCAGCATCAGGTCAGCGCCGAGGCGCTCCGGTTCGGGCAGCCCGGCCTCGGCCGCGAGGCCGGCCAGGTACTCGCGCATCCAGCGCTTCTGGCGGCGGGCCACTTCCCGAGCCGGATTGGCCGGGTCAGCAACCTCGGCGGCAGCGTTCACGAATGCACAGCCCCGTGT
The DNA here is from genome assembly GCA_021817025.1 of bacterium. The sequence goes on along the minus strand of JAKAWF010000428.1, from coordinate 2,085 downwards.
TCCCTCGCTGGCATGCCACTCCGCCAGCCAGTCGAACACGGCAAGGAGCCACCCACGTGGGCTGTCCGCGTGGGCGTGCACCCATGCGTCAAGAGTCGCCACTCGCTCGGCATGGCGACGCTCGAGCACGGCGGTGACCAGCGCATCTTTGGAGCCGAAGTGGGCATAGAGCGTCGGCTTGGACACCCCCGAGCGGGCCACTACCCTATCCACCCCCGTCGCGGTGATGCCCTCCGAGTAGAACAGTTCAGTGGCGGCGTCAAGCAGCCGCGCGTGGGCAGCCCCCCGAAAGACCATATGGCTACACTAACCGGTCTGTAAAGCGATGTCAAGCTATTGATGGCGGACTACGCCGGGCGTCCTTTGGTGCTTCCGGGGGCGCTCCCTGTAGGGATTTCGCTTCGCCAGGTCGTCCCTGGCGCTGGAGCTCGCCGCCACGACGATGGGTCTTCGTTATGGGGATACATGAGTGGCGGGACCGGGCGCCAGCGCTGGGGCGGCGACATCAAGCTGACGGGGTGCCCTGGTTGTCCTCAATCGGCCGGGTCCTCAGTCACCGCGATCACGCCGCTGGGCGCGTCGAGCGCAACCAGGGTCCGCCGGGCGGCGGCGTCAACATCCACCCGCGGAGGAGGTGGCAGCTCCGACTCGAAATAGGTGCCCGCCCCATAGAACCGGCCATAACGGATGACGACCCCGCCAGCGCCCAGGACCGCCCGCTCGTGTTCCTCGACCGCGGCTCCGCCATCGCCCGGTATCTGCCAAGCGACACTCTGGGCCACGAACCCGCGAGCTCCCGCAGCCTTCGCAGCGGCCAGGAGATTCCGTGTTCCCTGGCGGCGCATCCGCGAGTTCGCCGAGCCGAGTTCGGGGATACGGGTCAGGTCATCCGGCAGGTCGGTAAGTTCATGGAGGACCACATCGGGCCGGAAGGTCGCCACCGCATCGCAGAGAGCATTGAGATCGAACACGTCACCCACGACCGGCTCAGCACCAAGCGACTCCAGCAGCTCGGCCTTCACCTGGGTGCGGGTCAGGCCCGCGACGTCGTGATCAGCAGCGATGAGCAGCGGAACCAGACGCAACCCGATCACCCCGCTTGCGCCCGCGAGGAAAATTCGCATCCCTCGATGCTATCGGTGGCCGTGCCAGTCCCGTCGCCACCGCCAGTCGACCAAAAGGCCCCAGCGCCTCGCGGAAAACAACCGGTTCCCGAGAGGACGTACACAGTTGGCTCCACACGGGACGGCGGATGGAGGAATCCGGTCGTTCAGGGAGAGGGGCAGGATCCAAGACTCAGTCAGCTGGGTACTCCAAGGAGGCGATCAGGGGACTGACCCACCGTCCTTCCATTGCCAGGGCCTTGCCTGTAGAGGTACCACGCCCCCAGATCGGTTCTGCCCGCCGAGAGACTCTGGCCCACGGATCTGCAAGGCTGGCACCACAGACCAGGTTGGACTTCAAGGGTACCGGTCTTAGCTTGACCGTTGGGTCCCAGTTCCCAAATTCCGTCACTCACTGATATGGCGCACTGCGGTAGAGGTCTCGGCGACGAGCTTCGCCATCGGTTCGGCGGCCGGAAGCTCGCGGGCGAACCGGGCCCCCTGCCCTCCGAGATACCACCCGTACCCGTCGGCGCGGCGAAAGTCTGCGGTCAGCCCACGCTGTACCGCATAGGGCATCGGGGCTGGCCCACCCATCAGCTGGGCGACAAACTCAGTCCTTGCCCCTCGGGCCGGACGTCCGGTGTAGGCATCGGTCACCACGGTCTGAGTCGCATGGAGCACTCGTCGCCAAGTTTCTGAGGCCCCTGATTCAGTGCAGAACAGAAAGCCCGTACCGATCTGGGCCCCTTCGGCCCCAAGGGCGAGCGCAGCCGCGATTCCGCGGCCGTCTACGATCCCGCCAGATGCGACTACAGGTGCTGAGACCGCGTCGACTACCTGCGGCACTAGCAGGGTGTTGAACTAGGCGAAGAACCTGGGGGGCGCCGTCGCGAAGTGGGATTCCGCTGGATTTCCTGAGCGCGAGCGGTCCCCGAGACCGCCCGAGCGGGGCGTGTAAGCCCTGCGGGGAGGGCGTCCG
>JAKAWF010000427.1 GCA_021817025.1 bacterium | reverse complement strand
CCCCTGCTGCGCTACATCGGCTCTTTGAAGCCGTCGTCACGCCGCCGCGTGGTGGTCCTGATCCCGGTGATGCTGCCCCGGCGCTGGTGGCACGCGGCGCTGCACAACCACCTCGACCTGCTGCTCGCCACGGCGCTGCGGCGGCACCTCAACGTGGTGGTGGCCAAGCTGGTCTTGCCGCTGCACGATGACTGAGCAGGCCGTCAGGTTCCGATCCCAGGCGGGCGCCGGGAGCGAGCCTGGCGAGGCGGTCGGCGGAGCGACGCTGAGGAGGCGGGGGCTGGGGCCGGGCGGGAGGGGGCTCGCGCGTCGAATTGCCCTTGGGCCTATGCTGGGGGCCTGGTCAGGCGCTCTCTCGGAGGTACGCTCGGTGCCCGGCGGGGCGCTCGTCCCAAGCCAGATGGCGGGCGCGCCGCCGGCGGCGGAGCGAGGAGGGAGCGGATGCGTCTGGTGAGCTATCGGTCGGGGGCGGAGCTGGTGCCAGGGCTGGAGGAGGGGGGCCGGGTGATCCCGCTCGCCGCCGCCCACGACTTTCAGGGCCGTTGGCCCACCGGCAAGGGCTTCCTGGCGGCGCCCGCCTCCCGGCGCGAGCAGGCGGTCGAGCGGGCGCGCGCCCTGCTCGCCGACGATGGCCGCCTGGCGGGCCGGCTGCCTGAGCTCCAGCTGGGCCCGCCCATCCCAGATCCGGACAAGATCCTCTGCCTGGGGCAGAACTACGCCGAGCACGTCGCCGAGATGCAGCACCAGCGACCCGAGGTCCCCAACATCTTCGCCAAGTTCCGCAACTGCCTGATCGGAAGTGGGGAGGCGATCCGACTGCCCCGGGCCAGTGATCAGGTTGACTACGAGGGCGAGCTCGCCGTGGTGATCGGGAGCCGATGCCAGCGGGTGTCGGAGCCGCAGGCGCTGGCGCATGTGGGCGGCTACTCCGCGCTCAACGATGTCAGCGCCCGCGACCTCCAGTTCCGCAGCGGCCAGTACACGATCGGCAAGGCGGCCGACACCTTCTGCCCCATGGGCCCTGGGATCGTGCTGGCCGAGGAGATCCCGGACCCCCAGCAGCTCGACCTCACCACCTATCTCAACGGGAAGAGGGTGCAGGTCGGCAGCACGGCCGACATGATCTTCTCGGTGGCCGAGGCGATCAGCTTCATCAGCCAGGTGATCACGCTCGAGCCCGGGGACATCATCGCCACCGGCACCCCCTCCGGGGTTGGCTACAAGCGCGACCCGCCCCGATTCCTCACTCCCGGAGACCTGATTGAGGTGGAGGTCTCAGGGGTGGGCCGGCTCTCGAATTCGGTGGAGCAGGCGTGAGGCGTCTCCGGGCCGCCTCGTAGTCATCTGCCCACGAGCTGGGCTGGACCGGCTGCGGTGAGGGGCCCGTTCATGGCACGCCCCCCTCGGCGGCTGCCCGGCTTTCACCGGGGAGACCGGCCCTGGTGGGCATTCGGGGAGGCGTATCCTCTGGATCCGAGCTGAAGTTCTGTCCGCGGCCATCCCGCGGGCAGTTGTGAGTCCCCAGCCGGCACTGGCAGCGGCCGCCGATATCAAGCCCGGCCTGGCTTCGGCCGTGGAGTCGGGGCCAATTCTGACCAGTTTGGGAGGTTCGATGGCGAGTTCCCTGTCAGGAACGGTGGCGTTGGTCACGGGCGCTTCGAGCGGCATCGGCGAGGCCACCGCGCTCGCCCTGGCGGCGGAGGGGGCCAGGATCGCCATCGCGGCCCGTCGCCGGGACCGGCTGGAGGCCCTGGCCGAGAAGCTCGGTGGTGCCGGCGAAGTCCTGGTCCTCGAGGCCGATGTGACCGATGAGGCTGAGGTCGAGCGGATGATCGCCCTCACGGTGGCCCAGTTCGGGCGGCTCGACACTCTGGTCAACAATGCCGGAGTCATGCTCCTCGGGCCGATCCTCGACGCTCCGACGGACGAGTGGCGTCGAATGGTGCAGCTCAACTTGCTGGGACTGCTCTACTGCACCCATGCCGGGTTGCCCCATCTGCTCCAGGCAGCCGGCGGCCAACCGCGCCAGGTGGCCGATGTGGTCAACGTGAGCTCGGTGGCGGGGCGGGTGGCTCGCCAGGGCAGCGCCGTCTACAACGCGACCAAGTTTGGCGTCGGCGCCTTCAGCGAGTCGCTGCGGCAGGAGGTGACCGGCCGCCATGTCCGAGTCACGATCGTGGAGCCCGGGCTGGTGGCCACCGAGCTGGTCGGACACAACCGTCCCGAGGTCCAGCAGACCATAGCCGCGGTCTTCGGTGCCATGGAGCCGCTCCAGCCCACCGACATCGCCGATGCGGTGGTCTATGCGGTGACGCGGCCACGTCACGTGGCCCTGAACGAGATCCTGGTCCGCCCCACGATGCAGGAGCGCTGAGCGAGCGGGTTGCGCGGGTCAGGGGACTCGTCACTGAGAGCCGACCGGGGCGACGCCGGGTCCGGCTGGCTGGAGCCGACCCGGTCTAGGGACGGCCGCCGGGCTTGAAGCGAGCCCTCCCAGCCGCTGCCGTGGGGCGCACCTGGGGCCACCGGGCTGCTCGCACGAGGCCGACCGCAGGGTGCGGGCGTTGCGATCTGGGAACTTGACAGACCCCTGGGGCCGTCGGTGACAATTCCCCCCGCAGCGCGATGAGGCCCGCGTAAGTCGGCTCGCCGACTAATGGCTTCTAGTTGGAAGCCATCGGTCTGCCCCCAAGGAGAGCCGCGTTGCCGTACCTACTGCAGTTCCTGCAGTCGCTTGCCGTCGTCGCCCTGGCCCCGCTCTATGCCGGGGTGCTGACCAGGGTCTCATCCATGGTCCAGTCCAAGCACGGACCCAGCATCCTCCAGCCCTACTTCGACCTCTGGAAGTGGCTCGGCAAAGGGAGTGCCTTCTCCGACCAGACCAGCTGGATCTTCCGCACGGCTCCGTACGTGGCGATGGCCTGCTACCTGGTGGTGTCCACGATCGTGCCGGTCATCACCAACCAGCCCCTCCCACTGGCATTCTTGGCCGATCTCCTCGGGGGCGCTCTGGTGCTGGCGCTGGCCAGCTTCGCGATGTCGCTGGCGGCGCTGGACACCGCCAGCCCGCTGGGCGGCCTGGGCGCCAGCCGCACCACCTGGATAGGCGGCCTGGCGGAACCCGCCCTGATCCTGGTCTTCTTCACGGTGGGGGTGCTGTCCGCCTCCGACAACCCCTACCTGATGAACCACGCCATCGCCGCCTCCCCGCTGGCGATGGTGCTGCCCACCCATCTGCTGGGCGCGGTCGCCTTCTTCATGCTGCTGCTGGCCGAGACGGGTCACATCCCGATCGACAATCCCAGCGGAACGATCGAGATCTCGATGATCGAGGAGTCCCGGGTGCTGGAGTACTCCGGC
>JAKAWF010000426.1 GCA_021817025.1 bacterium | reverse complement strand
TCCCGCTGGCTGAGCAGTTCATCCAGGGTGGACTGGCCCAAGATGGAACGCAGGGTGGTCTGGGCGGTCTTGGAGATGGTGCTCATGTAGTCCCGCACCTTGACATAGGAGTCTCGGGCGTCCACCACCCGGAAGAAGACCACCGCGGTTACGCGCACGGTGACGTTGTCGCTGGTGATGACGTCCTGGGCCGGAACCTCGTGGACCATGACTCGAAGATCGACCTTCACCATCCGGTCGAAGCCGAATGGGATTATGAGCCGTGGCCCGGGGCCCTTGACATCGATCAGCCGACCCAGGCGGAGCACCACTCCCCGCTCGTACTCGTTGATCACCCGAAAGCCAGTCGCGAAAGCAATCAAGATCAGGAGCGCCAGCACCGCCACCACGACCACCACCGCCAGTAGAGTCCCACTCATCGAGCAATTCCTCCTGGTTACCGATCCCGGCCGACGGCCGCAGCCGGTCGGGAGGAAAGAGTTGGCGCCGGCAGCCCCGTCAACCTGACGATTAGGGTGAACCCGTCCTGCGCCAGCACCTCGACCTGGCTGCCGACCTCCAACGTCGAATCGTCCCGGGCGACCGTTCGCCAGAGCTCTCCCCCGACTTCGGCCAAGCCCACGGGAGCCGCTCGCTCCCGGATCACACCGGTCATGCCGAGCAACTCGTTTGGGGTCTGCGGAAATGGCCGGTGGCGGACGGCGAGCGCCCGCCCGCTGGCGGTCACCCAGAGCGCGCCCATTCCCAAAGGAAGTCCCAGCAGCGCGATCGGGTTGACCCCCGGGCTCCGGAACAGGAGCCAGCCGCCGGCGATGGCCGCGATGATCCCGAGCAGACTCACGGCTCCGTGGCTGGGAATCGAGATGTCCAAGATGAACAGAGCCACCGCCGCCCCCACCAGCGCCAACCCGATCGGATCCAGGGGCAGCGCGACCAGGCCCACGATCGCGGCGGCCCCGGCCAGTAGGCCGACAATGCCCGGCAGCAGCGCTCCGGGGTGGACCAGTTCCACCCCGATCCCGAGCAGCGCCAACAGAAGCAGGCCGAACACCAGCGTGGGATCCGCCAGGAACTCCAGCCCCGCCGGGAGCGTCAGCGCACGACTCATGGCCGACGCAGTTTGAGGCCCCACCCGGGCCGCCAGAACTGGGAGCTGGGCCCCAAGGGCAAAGCCTCCGGCTCCGAGAGCCGCGCTCACGATCGCCACACGGCGCATAGCGACTTGAGTGTACGCTGCTTTTGCCGAGCTGGCCCGTCCTGGATCGGCATAATCGCGGCATGCCCAGCGCCCCCGACGACCTCTCCCCTGAGGTCGCGGTCCGCCTGGCGCGGCCCGCAGACAGGGAAGCCTGGGACACCTTCGTGGCCGGCTCCTGCGGGGGGATCCTGATGCAGACTTGGGGTTGGGGAGAGCTGCGGCGGCGTTCGGGCTGGGGGGTGCTGCGTCTGATCGCGGAGGGCGAGGGCGGCTGGCGAGCCGCGATTCAGATCCTCTACCGAAAGCTTCTGCCGGGCGGCCTGGGTTGGGCGTACGCCCCGCGGGGGCCTGCGCTTGCCAGCTCATCTGATCTCAGGGCGGCCGAGCGGCTCTTCTCACGAGCTCGGATCGAGCTCCTGCGGCGAGGGATCCTGTTACTCCGACTGGACCCTGAGTGGGATCTCGACGCCGTGGAGGCGACCACCCTGCGGCAGCGCCTGCGCCTGCGGCCAGCTCACTTCGACATCCAGCACCGTCGAACTTGGCTGGTCGACCTTCCCTCCAGCGCCCCGGCCGCCCTGGCCGCCCTGCCCGCCTCCACCAGACGCAACATCAACATCTCCGCCCGGGCGAAGGTGGCGGTTTCGATCGGACGCGATCCCCGGGACGTCGCCTGTTTCTACCAACTTCATCTCCAGACCGTTGGCCGCCAGAAGTTCCAGGCCAGGCCCCGCTCGTACTACGAGGCGGCGGTCGAGGAGTTGGGAGCCTGGGTCTTCCTGGCCGCGCTTGACGGTGAACCCCTGGCGGGCGCGGTCGGAACCGCCTGCGGCCCGCGCCTGATCTACCTGTACGGGGGTACCTCGACCGCCAGGCCCGAGGTTCGGGCCAGCTACGCGCTGCACTGGACCATGATTCAGTGGGGAATACAGCACGGGTGCACCGAGTACGACATGTGGGGGGTTCCCCGTAATTTTGACCCCAGCAACCCGGCTCATGGGTACGCCCTGTTCAAAACCCGCTGGGGAGGTCGCCTCGCCTCTCACAGCGGGTTGCTGGTGGCTCCCATGCTGGGTCCACTCGATATCCCCGCACACCGGCTGGAGGCATGGGTGCTGCGGCGTCGGCCGCTGCTCACCTGAGGGGATGGCTCCCGGCCCGCCGCAACAGTAGACTTGCTCTGTGCTCTACTTGGGAAAGCGTCGCAGCGACCGCTGGGAGGCGGTGGTCTTCGCACCGCCCCGAGAGGTGTTCGCCATCGCCGAACAGGTCCTGGGGCTGCCGCCGTTCAGCTTTCGGGTGGTCGATGATCGGACCGCCGAGGCGGTCCAGGACATTGCCAACGGAATGTTCGGGCAGTGGAGCAAGGTCAGGTACCCGCGCCATCGAATCAGGATCGAATGCGACAACGGAGATGCCGGCACCCGGGTGACGGTGACCACCGTGGGTGATCGCAGGGCCACCATGAGGGCGACCAACCTGATCCGGATCCTCGGCCAGGGGGAGGTCGACGCCCACACGGTCTACCGGTACCGGGCGATTCCCCCGGGCAACTGCACGATCGTGCAGAGCTGGGCGGGCACCGGCTACCCGATCTACCTGGAACCCGCCCACGAGGCGCGTCGGGGCCGCGCGGTGCGGCCGTCCAGCCCACTGGTCGCCCTCCAGCAGCACGGGCGATGGGTGAAGGTCAGGGCGGGGGCCGGTGAGGATGCCGAGGAGGGCTGGATTGAGGCCGATCAGTTGGTGCCCGATCAGGTGCCGGCTCGGATGGGAAGGGCCCTCGGCTAATCGTCGGCGTGGTGGGCCAGGCTGTGCCATGCCCCGGAGAGCATCAGTTCCTGGGCCTCCACCGGCCCCTCGCTGCCGGCCGGGTATAGGTTGATCCGAGGCATGTCGTCAAGAACCGGCTGGAGAGCCTTCCATGCGTACTCGGTCTCGTCCTGGCGGATGAACAAGGTGTGGTCGCCGAGCAAGGCGTCGTGGAGCAGCCGCTCGTAGGCCTCCGCAGGCTCCGTCTTGAAAGATTGGCCGTACGAGAAGTCCATTCGCACCCCCTGCTCGACCACGGTCGGGCCTGGCTTTTTGGCCACGAAGGAGAAGGAGATGCCCTCGTCCGGCTGAATCCGAATGGTCACCCGGTTTGGCTGCAGAGCCTCGATCC
>JAKAWF010000036.1 GCA_021817025.1 bacterium | reverse complement strand
GAGGTGGATTGACAAGTGACGGTGGTGAGTGAGCTCGGCTACCGGCAGCTGGGCAGCGATGGGCCCCGAGTCTCGGTGGTCGGCGTCGGCACCAACAACTTCGGCTCCCGGCTGGATCGGCAGGGGGCGGAGAGGGTGGTCCATGCCGCCCTGGACCAGGGGATCAATCTCTTCGACACCGCAGACATCTACGGTGGGGGTGAGAGCGAACGCTTCCTGGGCCAGGCGCTGCGCGGCCGCCGGGACGAGGCGGTGGTCGCGACCAAGTTCGGCATGAGGATGGCCGGGGTCGAGCCGGCGGAGCATCGCGGGGCGCCCGCGTACGTTCGCCTGGCCGTGGAGGGCAGTCTCGAGCGGCTCCAGCTCGAGGTGATCGACCTCTACCAGATGCACGAGCCGGATCCCACCACCCCGGTGGAGGAGACCCTGGGAGCTCTCCACGATCTGGTGCAGGCCGGCAAGGTGCGCTGGATCGGAGTCTCCAACTACGCCGCCTGGCAGGTCGTGGACGCCCAGTGGACGGCGCGCAGCCTTCAGCTCACCGAGATCGTCTCCGCCCAGGACGAGTACAGCCTGCTCAACCGCAAGGTGGAGTCCCAGCTGATCCCCGCGATCGAGCACATGGGGATAGGGCTGTTGCCGTACTTCCCGCTCGCGAGCGGGCTTCTGACTGGCAAATACCGCCGCGGTCAGGCGGCACCCGCCGGTTCCCGTCTGTCCGGGGGGAGGCACGCTGGCAAGCTCCAAGACCAGGCTCAATTCGACGTCATCGAAGCCCTTGAACGCTTCGCTGGGGAGCACGGGATCAGCCTCCTGGAGCTGGCGATGGGAAGTCTGCTGGCGCGTCCGGTGGTGAGCTCGGTGATCGCCGGCGCCATGAGTCCAGAGCAGGTGGCGGCCAATGTCGCCGCCGCCAGTTGGACGGCCACGGAGGCCGACTGGCGGGAGTTGGATCGGATCACTGGGACCCAGGAATAGTCGCCGTGACGGCCCGGTCGGATGCCGGCACCGAGAGCCGGCCCAGCTCAGGACGGGAGAGGAGCACCTGATCCGGATTTACATCTCGTGCGACATGGAGGGGGTGGCCGGGATCTCGGATTGGCAGCAGGTCTCGCCCGGACCGGAGTTCACCCTCGGCCGGCGCCTCCTGCTCGGCGAGGTCAACTCGGCCATCGACGGCGCCATCGAGGCGGGCGCCCGGTCCTTCCTGGTCAACGACTCCCACGGGGCGATGCACAACCTCGCCCCGGATGAGCTGAACGGGGGCGCGGAGTACCTCTCCGGCCGCCACAAGCCGCTCTACATGATGGAAGGGTTGGACCCGAGCTTCGACGCCGTCTTCTTCATCGGCTACCACGGCGCCATCGACGGCCCCCCCTCGGTCCTCTCCCACACCTACAGTCCGGTGGCGGTGATGGGGGCTTCGATCAACGGAGTGATCGCGGGAGAGAGTGGGATCAACGCGCTGGTCGCTGCCCATCACAGAGTGCCGGTGGCCCTGGTGACGGGCGACCAGCACACCGCCGCCCAGGCCGAACCATTCTGCTCGGGGGCGGAGATGGTGGTGGTAAAGCGCTCCGTGACCAGGTTCGCGGCCCAGAGCCTACCTCCGGCCCTGGCCAGGCAGCTCATCCACGCCGGGGCCCGGACCGCCCTGGCGCGGCTGGGGGATCTCGAGGAACCTCGGTTCCCGGCCCGGACCGGACTCCGGCTGCGGCTCCGGGACGCCGACATGGTGGCGATGGCGACCGCTGTCCGAGACGTTCGCCGGGAGTCGGACACGGAAGTTCTGGTGGAGGGGGCAGACCCACTGGCGGTCTTCCGCAACTTCGTGGCCGTGCTCCAGATCCTCAGGGGACTGGCTCAGGAGCGCTGAGCGGGCAGCCGGACTCCCTGGCCGGAAGGAGCCGACCGTTCACGCGCCACTTCCCAATATGCGACGAAGAACCATTGCTTGGTAGCCACGGCCAGGGCGACCCAGCCAGCCGAACCTGGCTGGGCAGCCCGGTCGGCGCGGGAAAGTCTACGGCTGTGCGGGCGTGATGGGCACCGCGATCGTGGGCACATCCGGATTGCCCATTCCCACCACGCGGTAGTCCACCTGCCAGCTGGCGTTGAGGTAATTCATCTCGGACACGATGTAGGTGCCGTTGCCGGGATCCACCTCCACCACGATCGCCGCGTGACCGTAGAGGGGGTCGTACTGGCCCTCTCCGGGAGCCCAGGAGACCAGATCGCCGACCGCGATCGTGGCCATGCTCCCGACCGAGGCGAAGCCCCTTTGGATCGCGGACTTGGCGACGTCGTCACCGTTGCCGACCAAACCGGTCGCTCCCGGCCCGGTCGCGGTGGGACCTCCCTCTCCGAGCCCGTCCCAGTTCAGCTCCACCCAATAGGCGCACTGCCCGGGGAACCCGTCCACGCCGCAAGGGGTGCCCGCCTGCCACTGGGAGCTGCACGACGAGATCAAATAGGCGTTGTCCGGGAAGACCAGAGCGGCCTGGATCGCCGCCGCACCCGGATAGCCGCCCCCCTGGTTGACCGCCAGATAGCTGCCTGGATGGGCCTGCAGGATCGGGGTGGAACGCGTGTCCAGGATCCGGGTCGGGGTCAGCGGTGAGTACACGTCACCCACCCCGGCGGTGGCTGGCCCGAACCAGCCTGAAACGTCCATCACCACCTCGGCTTGCCCGAAGGCGTTGTAGGCGCTCAACCCGCCGCTCGGGCTGAGGGCCGGGACCGCCAGGTTCGCGACCGTCTGCCCGGCCGCCCAGTTCAGCGCCGAGGCGAGAGGTCGAGACCCACCGGGATAGACGGTGAGGTAGCTGGCGGCGGTGGTGTCGGTAGCCGTGAGGTTGGCGGTGACCGCGGTGGCGGCGCCGCCGATCCCGTCCAACCCCGCGAGCTGCTGGGTGAGTGAGCCGCCGGGAGGGAGGGGCGCGCCGGCGCCGGCTCTGGTGTCGAGCACTCGGACGGGGGCCAGCGGGGTGTACAGGCTGGCGTTGGCGGGGGTGCCGGTGGCGGCCGAGAAGTATCCGCTGACATCGACCACGATGTCGGCCGTGCCATTGGCGTTGAACAGCGTGATCTGGCCGCTGCTGCTGACCGGCACGATCACGGTGTTGGCCACCGTCGCTCCCGGAGCCCAGTTCAGATTGGAGGCCGTCGGCCTGGGCGTGCCCGCGGGGTATACGGTCAGGTAGCTGCTGGCGGTGGTGGCGGTGGCGGTGACCTCGAGCACGGCGGCGGCCACGTTCGTGGCGGGCACATCTCCTGCTCCAGCCACCTGGACTGTGAGGCTCGCCTGCGGCCCCAGCGGGTGCCCGGCGTTGGCCTCGCCGCTGCCCGGGCGGGTGTCGGTGATTCGGGTCGGGACCAGGGGAACGTACTCCCCGGCAGTGCTGCCACCGGAGGGTGGGGCGAAGTACCCCTCGAGGTCGACCACCACGTCGGTCGAACCCGCGTTGTCGGTGATGCTGATCTGGCCGTTGGTGCCGACCGGAACCACGATCAGGTTGGGCACGGTCTGCCCCGGCACCCAGTTGAGGTTGGAGGCGAGCGGGAGGACGCCCCCGGCCGGATAGACGGTCAGATAGCTGGGCGCCAGGTCGGTGTCCGTCACCGTGACGTTCAGCACCACGGCGGTGGCATCCGCGGGCACGCTGCCACCGGTCACGGTCAGGTTCAGGGTGTCCCCTGCCCACACCAGCGAGTTCACCTTGGCGTTCTGGAGGGTGGTGGTGACGGTCGAGACGAGATCTTGGGCACGGACTGCCAGAGGGCCTCCCGTGAGGAGCGCCAGGGCGAGGATGACGGCGGCAGCTGGGGCGGCCGCGCGAATGCGGACGCCGTGAGCACGGCGCTGGTTCCGGCCTGGCGCGGGCTGGGTGCTGACCATCCGCCTTGGGGTGACTCCGGTGAAATCGCATTGACGACAGGAGCTGTCCGGCCCCGGCCGCGCTCAGCGTGCTTTCGCACCGTTTCGCCAGCTCTTGTGAACTCGCCCCAGCATGATGCCGTGGCTGGGCACCGTCGTGGCTCAGATGCCGTCCATTGCTCCGGGGCCACAGGCGTGCGGTCCGACGTGGCGCCGGCTTGGAGCGTTCTCGGGCCGGCCCCGATCGTCTCCCACGGCTCGGCGCGCACGGTCGCCCTGCACCTGTGCCGGCTGGAGACCAGCGCGCCCCTCAGAAGCCGGATCACAATGGCCAGCACCCTTCGCGCGGGGGCGTCCGCGACGCGCCGACGAGCGGCGGGGCCTCGCCCGGAGGTGTCGCCACCCGGGCCGCCAGGATGGTCCTCGAGGAGTGTCAGTGGGTGCGCCGACAACATCAGATTCTCGATGGTGCTGAGCGTTGCTGCCCTGCCCCTGTCCCCTTACGCGATGGCTGCGAAATGCCGGTCTCCCGCTGTTCTCGTGGGTTCATGAGCCGCGAGGGAGGGGCCGGTGGGGAGCCGAATCCCAGAGCAGCGACCCTCGAGTCGGCCATTGCTCAGCCGGCAGCGAACCGGGTGGCGAGGCTGCTCTGGCGGTAGGCGGTGATGGTGTGCGGCCGCTTGTCACGGGGCGCCGGCGGCAGCGGCGGGCCCGCGGGCCCATGGAATCCGCTGCTCCGACAATGCTGGCGCACGCCGACGGCAGATTAGCAACACCAGCCTCAATTGTTCGCATCCCTTGGCCGGCCTGCGCAGATGGCTTGCGGACCCTGGCAGCAGCAGTACATGAGCATCCAAGCCAGGGGTGGACAGAGCGCCCCTCGACCTGGCCCATGTCGGGGGCGTCGGGGCCCGGCCGCAGCGTGCCTGCTCGGTTGCCAGGGAAGACGGAAGCCCGGTGATCAAGGCCTGAGATTGCGGAAGAATTCCCCCTCGCGCGCGAGCGGCATGACCGCTTGCGGACCAGGGGGGGTCTTGGTGGTGTCACTCCGGTGTCCGACCAGCCCGATCACCAGGGTTCTCCCCGCGTTCCTGGGAAGTTCCGATCCCCCAGCCGATGGTATACGGGAGCGAGAATCTTGGTATTCATTGCGGCTGGGCTGACTGTCATCGCTGCCTCGATCGCCATGGGGAGCGGTTTCATTCTGGGTGTCGCCTCCAGTCCACCATGGCGCGGAGCGCTGTGGCTGCTGGTCCTGGGTTCACTCATGTTGGGAGCCAGTGGCTTGATGATCTGGAGCGCGGTATTGCTGGGGGGTGGCTATCACAACATCGTCCGGCTGGCGACGGGCTGGCTGTTCGTCGCCCTCGCCATCATGTCTTTGTCGAATGTTGTCCACACACCGGTCCAGAGCTCGGTGTTCGTGGCTGCGGCCGTGGTGGTGGGGTACGGCTTGCTACTCGCCCCGCAGACGAGAGAGGCGTTCAGAGCTGCCGGCACGAGAGATGCCTGACCATGAGTCTTGCCGACAAGACCGAGCGGCGACGGCGGTTCCGCCTACTCGGCAGAGGCGGAGCGTCTGGTCCCAGAGCACTTTCGGTGCGGTAGTGAGGGGCGGCAGGGTGGGGTTGAGAGCACCTGGCGGCGCCGAGCGAGGTCGGGGCGATCTGAGCCTCCGATCATCCCGCGTGGTGTTCCCCCCAGAGCCCTGTGGAACGCATTTGGGTGCGCCCGAGGCTGGGCTGGACAACTCCCCCCGACCGTGGCGGGACGCCTCCATCTGGCCCGCCACTTCTTCCGTCGGCGCGCTTCCCGGGCCATCCTCATCACCGCCGCTCCCTGGACAGCGGCCTGGCTACCCCCCCAGCTTCGGACAGCACTCTTGATAAGGTGCCCAGCCCCTCAACCGATCCACGGAAACGTGACCAGAGTCCGAGCCACGGGTCCGATCAGGGGTTCCGATCCGTTGCCTCCGAGCGCGCCGCCAGCACCCAGAAGCGCTCTTCGCCGAATTTGATCACCCGGTTCTGGGATTGGTGGTGCAGCTCTCGCAGCCGAGCCTCATAGCGGCCAACTTCGAAGTTCGGCACCGCCCACGGGACCGCTCTCAGGTACCAGACCAGAGCGCCGACATCCCGACAGTTGGTGATCGGGCGTGCCTCGCCTGCGTCGAGGATCTCCAAGCCGGCGGACTCCAGTTGGGAGACAGCCATGTCGAGCCGCCAGCGGCTGCCGGCCGGATCCACTGGTGGGGATCCCAACAAACCGGTGAGCTCCTCCCAGCCGCCCACCTGCTGGGTGATGAAGCGTCCGCCCGGCACCAGCACCCGGGCCAGCTCCCGGGCCACGAAGGACTCGTGGCGGTCGCTGACGAGGTGGAAGCAGGAGTCCGGAAACGGCAGTGGCGGCTCCTGCTCGCGCTGGGCGACGTTGTCCCAGGGACCTTCATAGGCGATCACCTCGACGCCCAGGGGTTGCAGCCGCTCCCTGGCCACGGCCTGGTTGGGGGGCCAGCCCTCGGTGGCCGCCGTTCGAGGGGGGCGGTGGGGAAGGGCGGCCAGCCACTCGCCGCCGCCCGTGCCGAGATCGAGGAGGTCTGGCGACTTTCGGCTCAGCTCCGCCACCATGTTCGTGTAGTCCCAGGGCAGCGCCTCCTCCTCCAGTCTGCCCTCGAGCCACGAGAAGTCCCAGCCCACCACCGGGTGGGCCTGGGCCTCCGCCAGCAGCGACTCGAAGCTCCGCACGACGGTCATTGTCGGCGGGCGGGGTGCGCGGGGTCGGGCGGCAAGCCTGGCCAGGTCATACTTTCAGCGATGTCCAATCCGCCGCCACCGGCACCGGGGGCGACTCCAGCCCCTGGTCCGGTGGCTCTGGGAGGCGCTGCCCCGGAGCGGGGGCGCGGAGCGCGGCCGACCTCGGACCAGGTCGCCGAGTTCACGCTGGTGCTCCGGCCGCGAACGGACACCTCCTGCCCTTCCGCCGCCGAGGTTGGCCAACTGGCCATGTCCTCGCGCAGCCACTTCAGCCGAGCTCAGCTGATCGAGCTGCGCGGCGCCCACCCGGACGACCTGACCGCTGTCCAGACCTGGGCGGGGGGCGCGGGCCTGCGGGTGCTGGAGATGAGGCCGGGACAGCGTCTGGTCCGCCTCTCGGGCCCCGCCCAACGGCTGGCCCAGGAGTTCGGCGTCAGCCTTCGAGCGGAGGACCTCCCAGAGGGCAGCTTCAGGGTGATGCGGGGACAGGCGCGGATCCCCGCCCCCCTGGTGGAGCCGGTGGTGGCGGTCCTGGGGCTCGACACCCGGCCGATTGCGCGCCCCCACTTCCGGCGCCTGCCGCTGCCCCCTGGTCCGCTGGCCGCGGCGGCCCCGCTCAGCCACGAGCCGTCGGCGGTGGCTGCTACCTACCAGTTCCCGGCCGGTTCCTCCGGCTCCGGTGAGTGCATCGGCCTGATCGAGCTCGGAGGGGGCTTTCGGCCATCCGATCTCAACACCTACTTCGGGCAGCTTGGCCTGCCCGTGCCGGTGGTGGTGACGGTACCGGTCGCGGGGGGGGCCAACCTGCCCACGGGCAATCCGGACGGTCCGGATGGGGAGGTGACCCTCGACATCGAGGTGGCCGGCAGCGCGGCTCCCGGGGTTCGGCTGGCGGCCTACTTCGCCCCCAACACCGATCAGGGGTTCCTGGAGGCCATCTCGGCTGCCATTCATGACGAGCTCAACCGGCCGACGGCGATCTCGATCAGCTGGGGAGGCCCCGAGATCAACTGGCCCGCCGCCACCATCACCGCCTTCGATCAGGCCTTCCAGGATGCGGCCCTGGTGGGCATCACTGTCTGTGTCGCCGCCGGGGACAGCGGCTCCTCCGACGGTCTGACGGACGGGCTGGCCCATGTCGACTTTCCGGCCTCGAGCCCCCACGCCCTCGCCTGTGGAGGCACCCGCCTGCTCACCAGCGGGCTCGAGATCGCGAGCGAGGTGGTCTGGGACGACCTTCCCCAGGGGGGAGCCACCGGGGGCGGGGTGAGCGCGGTCTTCGCTCTCCCCAGTTGGCAGTTGGGGGCGGGGGTTCCGGTCTCGGCCAACCCCGGTCACCTGCGCGGCCGCGGAGTGCCGGATGTGGCCGGCGACGCCGACCCGCAGACCGGCTACCGGGTGCTGGTGGACGGTCTGCCGGCGGTCTTCGGCGGGACCAGCGCGGTGGCGCCCCTGTGGGCCGCCCTGCTCGCGCGCTGCAGCGGGGCGCTGGGCAGGCATCTGGGCTACTTGAATCCCCTCCTCTACCAGACCCTCGCCGCCGAGGAGGTGACCCGCGACATCGTCCAGGGCGACAACGGCGCCTATGCGGCCCGGGTCGGCTGGGACGCGTGCACGGGCTGGGGCAGCCCGATCGGGACCCGACTGCTCTCCGCCCTGGACGGCTGACCGGGCGGCGCCGCTCCGGGGCGGGATCGAGCGGACGACGCCGGCTGGGCCCGCCGGGGGGAGAAGGGCAGCTCGAGCGCGTCCCAGCGCGGGACTACTCCACCGATGGGCTTGCCGGGGCCCGACCCGGCGGGCCGGGGCCCAAGCATCCAAATGCGACCGCCACCTCGACTGTGGCAAGCTGAGCCTGTGACAGCCGTCGCTCCGAAGACAGTCTCGACGGCGCGGGGCACCCAGGTGGCGGTGCTGGCCGACGACCTCCGCAAGAACTACAAGGACGTGGAGGCGGTGCGCGGGGTCAGCTTCCAGGTCACAGCGGGTGAGACCTTCGGCTTCCTCGGTCCCAACGGGGCCGGCAAGTCGACCACCATCTCCATGCTCTGCACCATCAGCAAGCCCAGCTCCGGGACGGCGCGAGTCGCCGGCTTCGACGTGGTCAGGGAGCAGGCCCAGGTGCGCCGTCACATCGGACTGGTCTTTCAGGACACCACCCTCGACGACTACCTGACCGCCACTGAGAACCTGAGTTTCCACGCCGAGCTCTACGGGGTTCCCAAGCAGCAGGTGCGCGACCGCCTCCGGCAGGTGCTGGAGATGGTCGGGCTCTGGGACCGCCGGGACAGTCTGGTACGCACCTTCTCGGGGGGCATGAAACGGCGCCTGGAGATCGCCCGAGGCCTGTTGCACTCGCCCCGGGTGCTGTTCTTGGACGAGCCCACGGTGGGCCTCGACCCCCAGACCCGCTCCCACATATGGGGTTACATCACCGAGCTGAAGAAGCGTGAGAACGTCACCATCTTCCTCACCACCCACTACATGGACGAGGCGGAATACTGTGACCGCATCGCCATCATCGACCATGGGGTGGTGGTCGCCAGCGACACCCCGGAGGCGCTCAAGGCCAGCGTCGGTCAGGACCGGGTGGAGCTCCGCACCAAGGACGACCCCGCCACCATCGCATCCCTGCAGCGGCACTTCGCCATCGAGGGCAAGATCAGCGAGGGGGCGGTGGCCTTCTTCGTGACCAACGGGGAGGAGTTCGTCCCGCGGCTGTTCGCCGAGCTGGGGGTGCCGATCTCGTCGGTTCGAGTGGCCCGGCCCACCCTGGACGATGTGTTCATGAACTACACCGGCCGCACCATCAGGGACGCGGAGGCGACCGGGTCGGAAAAGCTGCGCCAGAACCCCTGGATGCGGGCGCGGGGCCGTTGATTTGGCAGCCGTGAACCAGGTCACCATGCCCGGGGTGGCCCCGGTCAGAGTGGCCGGCCAAGGGATGGCGGACGACCTGCGGGCGATCTGGGTGGTCTGGAAGCGAGAGCTGATCCGGTTCTCCCGCAACCGCCTGCGGATCCTGACCTCCCTGGCCCAGCCCGTCCTCTTCCTCTACATCCTCGGCACCGGCCTCTCCCCCTTGATCAGCGCGACCGCCCACTTCAACTTCCGCACCTTCATGTTCCCCGGGGTGCTGGGGATGACGATCCTCTTCACCTCCATCTTCTCGGCGATGTCGATCGTCTGGGATCGGGAGTTCGGTTTCCTCCGGGAGATGCTGGTGGCGCCGGTGCACCGCTGGACCCTGGTGCTGGGCAAGTGCCTGGGGGGGGCCACGGTGGCCAGCATCCAGGGCGCCATCATCCTGGCCCTGGCCGGGACGGTCGGGGTGCCCTACAGCGTCGTGATGGTGCTGACTCTGCTGGGCGAGATGGCGCTGACCGCCTTCGCCCTGACCGCCTTCGGGGTGATGCTGGCGGCCCGGATCTCGCAGGTCGAGTCATTCCAGATGGTGACCCAGTTCTTCGTGCTGCCGATGTTCTTCCTGTCCGGCGCCATCTTCCCAATCAACGACCTGCCCACCTGGCTGGCCGTCCTGAGCAAGCTCGATCCCCTGTCCTACGCGGTGGATCCCTTCCGCAAGGCCGTCTTCAGCCAGATCGACCTGCCGCCGGGGCTGCGCCATGCCCTTGATCCCGGGATCAGCTGGGGCAGCTTTCAGCTACCGGTCTGGCTGGAGCTGGCCATGATCGCCTTGGCGGCGGTGGCCATGCTGCTGGTGGCCATGAACCAGTTCTCCAAGACCGACTGACCGTGGCCGGACCAGCTGACGTAAGCGCCGGCGGGGGAGGCCCGGAGCGCGTCTTCGAGGCGGTCAACCTGCTGGCGGATCCCCTCTACGAGTACTGCAGCATCACCAAGCAGCTGCCCGACGGGGCCAGCTCCGAACAGGCGCTGCTGGACCATCCCTGGTTGCAGCGGCAGCGACGCATCCACCAGCTGCAGTCGGCCTGGTGGGTGTTCCACACCGCCGAGCACTCGCGCTTCCAGCATGCGGTGGGGGCGATGCACCTGACCGGGCTCTTCACCGACCACCTCTACTCCAGCCTGCGGGAGAGCTTCCCGCGGCTGCCGTCGCAACCGCTGGTGGTGGAGACCATGCGGATCGCGGGCCTGCTCCACGATGTCGGGCACGGGCCGTTCGGACACTTCTTCGACACCCAGGTGCTGGCCCCCTATGGGATCGACCACGAGAGCATCGGCCGGGAGCTGGTGATGGGTCCGCTGGCGGACCTCATCAGCTCCCTGCGGCGGAGCCCCGGTGGAGCCTTCGAGCCGGGCGAGGCGGTCGATCCCCGTTGGGTGGCCTTCGTGATGGCGCCTGCCGAGCTGGCTGACTTCACCCCGCCCGCCTGGCTGGCGGCCCTCAAGCCGGTGCTCTGCGGGCCGGTCAGCACCGACAACATGGACTACGTGCCCCGCGACGCCTACATGTGCGGGGTGGCGGTGGGCCCGGTGGACCTGCCCCGCTTGCGCCACTACATGTTCGTCAAGGACGGCAACCTGGTGCTCCATCAGCACGGGGCGCCGGCGCTGGAGATGTTCCTCTCCGCCCGGCTGTACATGTACAACCACGTCTACTTCCATCGCACCGTGCGCCGGATCGACCTCCACCTGCGGCCCGTCTTCGCGGCCACCTGCGCGGGGCTCCTGCCCCCGGGCAATCCCATCCAGCATCTGGATGAGTACCTGCACCTGACCGACTGGTCGCTGATGGCCGAGGTGGACCGGCTGCAGCGCCGGCCGGCGTCCTCGCGCGAGCGGGAGATGGGGCGGCACTGGGAGGCCGTCACCTCGCGGAGGCTGCCCTGGCGGCTGGTGTTCGAGGCCTTTCACGAGCTCAACCTGCCCGGAGACCAGCCGGGGCTTCGCGACCCAGCCTGGATCGAGGCCGCGATAAGGGCTGAGCTTCCCGCCCTCTGGCACGACGTCGGCCTCGAGGTGGACCTGGCCAGCACCGACCCACGGCCCGACAATCCTGCCTCCGACGACCAGCTCTTGCGGATCTACGATCCCATCTCCAGACAGGTCGAAGAGGCGGCTGCACCCGAGCTGATGGCCCGCCTGCTGCCGCTGCGCACGGTCTGGTTGCGCGTCTACAGCGACCACGCCGGGGCCCGCGCTTCGGTTCGGGAGGCGGTGGTGCGGGCGGTGGCCAGAATCACCGGGTAGGCCGGGCTGGCGGTGCGCCCCGGCCGCGAGCCGCGCCATTCCATCAGGAGCTTGTCCCGAGCCACGTGGAGATTGCGGAGCCGGTCCCCCGTCCCCGCCTGCCGTGCGGAGGGCTCGTGGCATCTCATCCGGGGAAAGCCGATGGCCCCCGAGGGTGGGGGCATCTCGCTCTGGCGCGGTGACGAAGAGCAGGGAGGGTTCGTGAACCGGGCACGCTCAGGTGGACAAGGCGCCGCGACCAGGCAATTCGCTCAGGGAAGCACGTTCCACCCGTTCGTGATCGTGACGGAGCCGTGATCGGAGCTTGACTGCGAGGGGATTGCCTTGCTCCTTGGGCCGCGCATCATGGGAGATGTCATCGGAGGTTGATCAATGCCCAGAGGGTTCCTCATGCCCCCACTTCGGGGAGGACCGCGAACTCCCGACGGTTGGCTGGCTCCCAGCATGCGCGACGTGGAGTCCAGGATCTGGCCGTGGCGGCTGCTGGCCGGGGCGGGAATCGCCCTGACCCTGTTCCTGCCGCACTCCACGGTCCAAGCCCGGCCCCTGCTGATCGTGGCGGGGCTGTACGTGGCCGCGTACGCGGCCCTGAGGCTGAGCGAGCTGCGCTGTCCCTACTTCTGCCTGCTCCTCATCGCCCTCGACCTGGCCGCCATCACCGCGGCGGTCGAGTTCACCGGTGGGACCCAGAGCGCGCTGGCGGTCCTCTACCTCGTCCCGGTGATGGAGGTGGCGATGGTTTGGGGCCTGCGGCAGGCGGCAGGCGTGGCCACGATGGCGCTGCTGCTGCACCTGGCGACCCTGGGACCAGGCCCTCTCTGGGCGCGGGCCCCTCACGACACCGCCGTGCTCGGTCTGACCCTGTACCTGACGGCGCTGGTCGCCAGCCAGGTCAAGGCGCAGGGGGAGCGGGTCAGAGGCGCGCTGACCCATCGGCTCACCGCGTTGCACGAACGGCTGGCCGGCCTGTCCCGGGCGGGGGATGTCTCGGAGCTGCTGCAGGGGAGTGTCGATGCGGGCCGGGAGCTTACGGGGGCGCGCCACGCCGCCGTGGCGGTGTGGGACGAGAAGGGCAAGGTCGCCCACTTCCTCACCTCCGGCCTGGATCCCGACCACATGGGGTCGATGTCGCATCCGCCCGTCGGCAGCGGCCTCTTGGGAGTGGTCCGGGATGCCCCCAGGCCCATCCGCCTGGCCGACTCGGGGCGGCACCCGGCGGCCTCTCCGCTGCCGCCCGGGCATCCCCCGATGGGGCACTTCCTGGGGCTGCCCATCCCCGCCCTGGGGGATTGGAAGGGCGCCTACTACATGCTGGGCAGGCAGGCGGGCGGGAGCTTCACGGCCGACGACGAGCACATCGGCGAGATGCTGGCGGCGCAGGTGGGCGGGGCCGTCATGATGCGTCGCCTGGTCGCCAGCCAGAAGGAGATGTACGACAGCCTCCTCGAGATGCTGGTCGAAGTCAGTGACGCCAGGGAGCACGCGATCAAGGGACATTCGATGCGGGTGAGCAAGTGGGCCCGCGGGCTGGCCGAGCGGCTGGACTTGCCGAGTGATGAGGTGAACCGGATCGCGGTGGCCGGGCTGCTCCACGACATCGGCAAGATCGGGGTGCCGGACAGCATCCTGGGCAAGCCCGGGCCGCTGACCGAGGAGGAGCGCATCCTGATGATGGCCCACGCCGCGCTGGGGGCCGGGATCGTGGAGCACGCGGGGCCGCTGGCCGCGATCGCGCCCATCGTCCGCCACCACCATGAGTGGTGGGACGGGCGCGGCTACCCCGAGGGGCTGCGGGCCGAGGCGATCCCCGTGGGAGCGCGGATCGTGACCCTGGCCGACACCCTGGACTCGATGACCACCAACCGTCCATATCGGGCGGCCAAGAGCATGGACGAGGCGCTGCTGGAGATCGAGCGTTGCTCGGGGACGCAGTTCGATCCCAGGATGGCTGCGCTGGCAGCCAGTGTCGCCGGACGCGCGGCTCCCCACACGGGGGCATCCGCGCCGGATGGCGGCGAGCCCGCGACCCTGGCGGAGCTGTACAGCACCGGGCAGGTGGCGGGGTGGAAGCTGCTGATGCGAGTGTCCCAGGGGCTGCGGGACGTGGTGGAGCTGCCGTTGCTGGCCGAACGGGCGCTCGGCCCGGTCCGGGCGGAGCTCAAGGTCGAATCGGCCTCGCTGAGCGTGCTGGACGATGACGGCCAGGCATTGCGGATGGTGGGATGGCAGGGCGGCCCGTGCCTTCTGCCGGTCGGGTCTGTGCTGCGCCGGGGAGAGGGGTTGCTGTGGGCCGCGCTGGAGGGCCGCGCATCCCTGGTGGTGGCCGACCTGGAGTCGGACCAGCGCTACCGGGGCCGGCGCGGAGAGGGGAGTCGCTCCGGGGTGTTCATCCCGCTGCTGGCGAGCTCCGGGGCCCAGGGGGTGCTGACCGTGCACCGTAACTCGCCCCAGACCTTTGGCGAGCAGACGGTGCGCCACTTGGAGGCGGTGGGCTGTGTGGTGGCGGAGGCGCTGGCGGTGTCACGGCTGCGCGGCCAGCTGCAACAGGCGACGCTGACCGATCCCCTCACCGGAGTGGGCAGCCGCCAGTACGGGCTGGAGAGACTGGCCGAGGCCTGCGCTGAGGCTGGACTTGGCGGCGCGCCCTTCGCGCTCCTGAGGCTCGATCTCGACAACTTCGAGGACGTGAACGACCGGTTCGGCCATCACGTGGGAGATGAAGTCCTGAAACAGGTGGCCGGGACGGTGCGCGCGCAGCTCCGGCCGGGCGATGTGGTGGCCCGCTACGGGGGCGATGAACTCATCGTGACCCTGCCCGGCAGGGACCGAGAGGGGGCCGCCCGGCTGGCCCAGCGGCTGGGGCCGAGAGCCGCCGGGCGGACCATGGTCGTGAATGGTCGCAAGGTGGGGATCCCATCGTGGTCGGCTGGGATCGCGGTGTGGGGTGATGATGGCACCGAGGTGGATCAGCTCCTCCGGGCCAGCGAGGAGCGACTTCACGCGCGCAAGCACGCCCGGGCGAGTGGTTCCAGGTTTGAGTGAGGCCAGCTGTGGTCGGCAGTGACCGCGGAGGCAGCCGAGCCCACAGCCGATTCCGCGGGCCTGCCGCTCCTGGGCGCTCCTGCGCCCCGGGCCTCCTCTTGGGTCGCCCCGCCTGCCTGAGGGCACCCACCGCGATGGTGGGAGCACCCGGAGGGGCCGCCTCAGCCGAGTCCCCCCTGGCCGTTCTGGGCCGCTGAGAAACGCTCATGCCGAGTGGAGTTCCCGTGCCCAAAGGCAGAGATTTCTACAAGGACTTGATCGACAACCTCCACGACGGGGTCTACTTTGTCGATCGTGAACGAGTGATCACCTACTGGAACAAGGGGGCCGAACGGATCACCGGCTATTCCGCCACCCAGGCGGTGGGCCATGCCTGCCGCGACAACATGCTCAATCACGTCACCGCCAATGGCGTGCCACTTTGTCTCGACCATTGTCCGCTGGCCCGTGTCATGGAAGACGGGAAAGTACGAGAGGCCGAGATCTTCCTGCACCATGCGGACGGCCACCGGGTGCCGGTGCTGGTGCGCGGCGCTCCCTTGCGCGACGAGGATGGCACCATCATTGGCGCCGTGGAGACGTTCAGCAGCAACACCGGAATGACCACGGCCCGCCGAGAGTTGGGTGAATTGCGTCGCCGCGGGCTGGAGGATCCCCTCACGGGCATTGGCAACCGGCTGCAACTGGAAGGGCGTCTACGCGCGGTGCTAGCGGAGTGTGGTCAGGACAATGGCAGGGCGGGACTGTTGTTCATGGACATTGACCATTTCAAGCGCTGCAACGACACCTTTGGGCACCATGTGGGCGACAAGGTTCTGCGCATGGTCGCCACCACCCTGAGCAATACCCTGCGCGCGACGGATACCGTTGGCCGCTGGGGAGGCGATGAGTTCCTCGCCATCGTGTACCAGGTCCCGGACGAACGAACCATGAGCAAGATGGCCGAGCACGTGCGCATCATGGTCGAATGTTCGCACCTCGACGTGGGCACCGAGAGTCTGGCTACCACCATGTCGATTGGGGCGACCCTCTTGCGCCCCGACGATACCCCGGATTCTCTCGTGCGCCGCGCCGACCAGTTGATGTATCGGAGCAAAGACGCAGGCTCAAATCGGGTCACCATCGGCTGACCGGCAGGCAGTTGGGGCTGGCTGGAGAGCTGTTGCGAGACCGCCAACCGCTACCGGACCGATACCAAGTGATCCTGGGGGACGCTCGCTCGGTGGTCCGCGACGGAGGTCATGGGGGGCCACGCGGCCAGCTCGCCAAGCCGGCGCCCGAAGTCGTGACCGGTGAAGCGCCGAGCCCGGGGTTGGGCCCGTACGCGTGAGCGTGCTCCGCGGGGGAGGCTCCAGTTAGGAGAGATCGTGAGCGGCTGCAGGCTTGAGTAGTCAGCAGTTCGGACTGGAGCGACTGAGCCACGGTCCGGCTGCATCCCGGGGCGATTCGGGGAACACGATGGGCGCTGCCGCGGCGAGACGCGGCCGCCGCTGTGGTCTGCGACTCCTCGGCGCCCTGCGGCCGGCAGTGACTCGGGCCCAGGAATATGGGTGGCGCCCCCGCCCCTAGTCGGCTGGGCTGCCCGCCTGGCCGGTGCCAACTGGGGTCAGAAAACGGTGGGTCGCCGACCTCGGGAAGTCTCGGCAGTTCGGGCCCAGAACTCGTTGCTCCGATCTCCGGTAGGCGCCACCTGGTGGCGTGGCGATGCCGCGTGACGCGGACCCTTCTTCTCAAAGCGTGGGAAGTGGACCAGGGCCTCCTGCGCTCAGCTCGGGCGGCGGGCCCAGTCCAAGCCCCACGCCAAGTCCCGGGGCGCCTCCCGGGGGGCGCGCTTGCCGACCTTCGCCCACCGGGGAACCCATCCGCGTTGCGCTTCCACTGGCCCCAGCTCCGGGGAGACTGGACGGCGGCGGGGATTGGGACTTTGGCATCGCCCGCGAACCTCTGGCATTGAGGGCGTCCCTCGCCTGACCGCCAGCCCCAGTTGAACGCGTACCGAGCGGTCCCGGCGTGCCGGGCGGGGTCGCGGCGCTGGGTCCCAGTGGGGCCCACGGCAAAGCGCAGGAGGTGGCGGCCACTGACTATCTGCGACCCCCGTCTCCCCGTCAACCCGTCCCGCGCGCCCCCGGAAAGCGTACAGAGGCTCTGTTCGCTGGGAGACTGGCTCCTCACCCTGATGGGGGCGGGCTTGCCCCCATCTGTCTGCCCAGTCCCCCTTGCCGTGAGCAGCTCACGCCCCCTTAGTCGGTGCTCCGGAATCCGCGGGAGGGGAGGTCGTGGGGACCGCCATCAGCTCATCCCAGTGACCGCCCCCTTCGTGATCGTGACGGGGCTGCGATCGGAGTTTAACCGGGAGGGGATGGCCGGCCTCCTCTTGCCACACATAATGAGTTCCATCCCAGGAGGTGGATCGATGTCCAGGTGGTCCCGTCTGCTCCCGCCTCGCGGAGGTCCTGGTGCCTCTGACGGTTGGTGGGCCCCTCTCACGCGCGACCCGGAGGCCAGGGCGTGGCCGTGGTGGCTGCCGGCAGGGGCACCAGTCATGCTGACCTCGCCCCTGCTTCTCGGTGGCCCTGGCGTCCGGGACCACCTCCCGGGCCGCCCCGCCCGCCCGGGGGCACCCATCCCCAGCGGCACATGCCGCCGCGACCGCTCGGTGGCAGGGGCCGCCCAGCGGGCAGGCGGAGGCGGTCCGGCTTGATGCAGGCCGCACCGCGGGCGGCGGGTGCTCACCGCCTTCCGGCCATCCTGCGCCGTGTCGTCGCCGGGGCGGATATGGTGCCGTGGCGGAAGCGAGCCTTCTGGGTCACCCAGCTGCTGGTCGTTGGCGCGATCGGCGTCCACGTCTTGGACGACCACTACGGCAGCAGTCTCGCCCATATGCCCTCAGTGGCCACGCTGGTGCTGCTCGTGTTCCCCATCGGGTACGCGGCGACCAGGTTCGGCCTCCGGGGCTCGCTGCCGACAGCCGTGTGGACGGTGGCGCTGATGCTCCCCGACATCCTCTGGCTCGACACCGGGCTGGAGCGCTGGACGGATGGCACCGTGCTGACGCTGGTCATCGTGGTGGCGGTGGCCGCCGGGCGGATGGTCGACGTGCAGCGCTCGTCCACCTCCCGCCTGGTCGCGGTCGAACGCCTTCAGGGGATCGCCCGGGTCGCCGATCAGCTGCCTGAGGGGGTGTGCCTGACCGATCTTAACGGGGTGGTCACGTACGCCAATCCCGCCTGGGCCTTCCTCCAGGGGCTGGCCTCACCACAGGCGGCGGTCGGCCGAACCCTGGCGAGCTTCCATCTCGATGGGCACGCCGACCCCGGGAGCGCTCCTTTCGAGCAGCCACTGGGTGCCGGCGGGCAGCTGCGCGCGCTGGTCGAGCACCACCGCGCCGACGGGGACCGCTACTGGGCGGACGTCACGGCCACCGCGCTGCTCGACGAGCGTGGGCGGGCGATCGGCAGGCTCAGCACGGTGCGCGACGTGACCGCTGAGAGGACGGCGGCGGCGGCGCTCCAGGAGGCCGAGGAGCGGTTCCGCCTCACCTTCGAGCAGGCGCCCCGGGGCATGTCTCTCACCACCCCGGAGGGACGCTTCCTCCAGGTCAACGACGCTCTCTGCCGGGCGCTGGGGCGGAGTCCTGCCGAAGTGCTCGAGCTGGGCGTGTGGGGCCTCACCCACCCGGCTGACCGCGAAGCGACGCGGCGGGTGCTGCGGCAGGGGACCGCCCCGGAGCGGTTCGTGAAGCGCTTCCTGCACGCGGACGGCCATTTCATCTCGGTCGAGGTCACCTCGAGCTTGGTCAGTGACCCCGCCGGGAAGCCGCTCTACTTCGTTTCCCAGTTCAAGGACGTGACCGAGGAGCAGCGGTCTCAGCTGCAACTCATCCAGCAGGCCTTCCACGACCCCCTCACCGGCCTGCCCAACCGGGTGCTGTTCGAGGACCGGGCCGGCCAGGCCCTGGCCCGGGAGCGCCGGCAGCATGGCCTGCTGGCGATCATGTTCTGCGATCTGGACGACTTCAAGGACGTCAACGACCGCTTCGGGCACCAGGCCGGTGACGAGGTGCTGCGCTCGGTGGCGGTGAGGCTTCAGGGCTGCGTCCGGGAGGCGGACACGGTGGCGCGTTTCGGGGGCGACGAGTTCGTGTTGTTGCTCGACGGCGTGGGCGAACCAGCAGAGGCTACCGCAACCGCCGCCAGGGTCCGTGATGCCCTGAGGAAGTCCCACTCCCTGGGGGGCCAGGAAGTGGTGGTGGGCGCCAGCATCGGGATCGCGATCAACTTCCGGGAGACCGCCGGTCTGGAGACGCTGCTG
>JAKAWF010000425.1 GCA_021817025.1 bacterium | reverse complement strand
GGCATCGCGGAGCATGTTGTGGCGGAAGCGAAGCGCCGCCGGGCTGTCCGGGCTGAAGAAGTCATCCAGGGCCGCCAACCGCCTGGCGGCATGCTGCCCGTCCAGCATCTCCGCCAACACCTCAAGGTCCACCTGCATCCCCAAGACGGAGGCGACCCGGAGCAGATGCCGATCCAGTGGGGCCAGCTGATCCACCTGGCTGGCGAGCAGGGCCTCGACCGAGTCCGGGAGCGCGGTGTCGAATCCCGCTTGCTGGCCGGTCTGGAGCAGCTCGAGCAGAAACAGGGGGTTGCCTCCGCTGCGGGCGGAGATCGCCGACCGTTGATGCGGAGCCAGCGGGCGGTCGGCCGTGACGGCCCGCACCAGCTGCGCCACCGCCTCGTCGCTCAGCGGCGGCAGCTCCATGCGGACCGGCCCCTCCAGTTCATCCACGGTCAGCCCACCTGGCTGTGGTCTCCGACCGGCGACCAGCAGCCAGGGGCGCTGCTCCAGCCTGGCGATGAGTCCTCGCAGCAGGCTGGAACTGGAGTCGTCCATCCACTGGACATCGTCGAACAGCAGCAGGGCCGGTTCGGCCAGGAGGCTCGAGAGAAAGTCGATGAACGTGGACTCCAAGCGCTCATTGCGGAAGCGGCCGTCCAAAGCGCTTGACTCCGGAGTGGGAGGCACGGCGGCGCCGGCGACGCTGGCGAGCAACGGCAGCCATGGGGCCAGGTTGGGCGCCCGGTCCGCAACCTCGGCGGTGAGCCGGGCGCCGACCACCGTCGGGTCGGCGTCCTGGTCGATCCCTAGGCCAACCCGGAGGAGCTGGCCGGTCGAGGCGTAGGGGATCGCCGAGCGGTACTCGTCACATACGACCGTGAGCACCCGGACGCTGCCGGCCCGCTCCTGGATCGCCTCGATCAGGCGCGACTTGCCGATGCCAGGCGGTCCCGCGATCTCGGCGCAGGACCCGTGACCACCGCGTGCTCGGCCGAGCATCCCCTCCAGCTTGGCCAGCTCATCATCTCGGCCAACCAGGGCCGAGGCGGGCCTGCGGAGCAGAGACGTGGAGGTGGTCATGGCCTGGACCAGATGCGCCTGCACGGGGGCCACCTTGCCCTTGACCAGGAACGGCTCCAGCTCCTCGCTGATGAACTGGACCCGGCTGTGCTGCATGACGCTGTCGGAGGCGTAGACCTCCTTGGCCTTTGCCCTGGCCATGAGCCTGGCCGCCAGATTGACGGCGTCTCCCTTGGCGGAGTAGGTGCGTCGGTATGCAGGGCCGAATCCACTCGTGAACACCCGGCCCCGGTTGATCCCCGCACGCAGGCTCAGCTCGCTGCCTTTGTCGACCACCTCCCGCACCGTGACCAGCATCCTCCCGTCGTCGTCGTCGGTCGCCCTGGGGGCCCCGGCCACCAGCATCACCTTGCCGCCGTCGTGGGCGATGTCCGTCTCCCAGAAGGTGACCTGGTGCCGCTCACTCGCCTCCTGGACCGTGGTGATCAGCTCATCGAGAGCGGTGGCGAGGCCGTCACTGCCGCGGCTCGCCAACAGGGCTGAGGAGCCGCTGAACTCGACGAACGCCACCGCCACCTGGCGGTGCTCTCCCTCCACGGGCGCCGCGGCCAGATGATCCCTGAGGCCGGCCGGAAGGCACATGGATGGGCGCCAATTGGGGTCTGCGCCCGAATCAGGTGCCTGGAGGGACGGCGCTGGAGGGGCGGTTCTGATGAGAATCCCGTCTCCCTTGGGCTCTCCCAGCACCTCGGGGTCAAGCAGTGCTGCCGTCTCCGGGCTCACCAGGATCTCGCCGGCCTCAGCGACCCCCTCCATCTGGGCGGTGCAGGTGGCGCCGGGTCCGGTCACCACAAGTTCCCGGTGGCGCCCGCCCACCAGAAAGAAGTGGAATGGTCCACTGTGGATTCCGACCGACATGCGCAGCGTGGACGGCCCCACCGAGGTCCTCACCCGGCCGATCCGCCCCATCGCCTGCTGCATCCTCCAGGCGGACGTCACAGCCCGCTGGGCATGGGCCTCCCCGCTGTACCAGACCAGCACCGCATCCCCACCCCACTTGATCAGCTCGCCGGAGTGCTGGTAGGCGATTCCGATCAGCTCGGCGAACATGACGTCGAGAAACCCAGTCAGCTCCTCGGCTCCGGCCTTGCCGCGGCCGGCCAGCAGTTCGGTCAGCCGGGTGAAGCCGGAGATGTCCACGAAGGCCATGGTGCCCTCGAGGACGGTGTGGGTTCGCTTGGGCTCAGTTGCCAGCCACTCCAGTGTGAGACGGGGCACATA
This sequence comes from bacterium, assembly GCA_021817025.1. Next base: position 1,089 of record JAKAWF010000425.1, on the reverse strand, counting down.
GGGCAGGAGGTCAGCGTTGGGGTCGAGGTCGGCGGGTCGCGGGACCGCCTCGGAATCCCCAACCAGATCGGTGGCTCCCATGGTCACCGGCCGACGCTCTGGCTGTCGGGAGCCGGTGCCACGGGGCGAGGGTTGGGGCTGGCGTGGCGAGGAGTGCGGGGACCGACCAAGGGCAGGGGCGCGGCCTGGATCCGGAGATCATGGTGGCGGGCACGACCGGCGAAGCTGGACCACTCGGTCTTTCCAAGAGGAGCCTTGATGCGATCACCACCTCATGTGCGTCGCCGGGCCGCAGGGTCAACGCTGCGCGATGCCTTGACGGCCAGGTCGCTCAGTTCATTGCCCCAATGGCCAACTTCGGCTGACGGTGAAAATGATAGGGCGGGTGGCGACGTTGTAGGGGCCGGAGCGAGCGCCTATTCCCCCTCGGCCGCCCGTAGTCGCCTTGCCAGCGACTGCAAGAGCCTCCAGGCGATCGCTCCGTTGCCCTCGACGAGGGGGCGGAACTCCCACAGGGTGAGCCCATAGCAGAGGAGGTCGCTGGAGGCGGTCACGGTCGCCGAGCGCCGGCCCTCGTCCAGCAGCGCGATCTCGCCGAAGTGGTCCCCGGGCTGGAGCGGTTGGCGTGGCGAGTCGGCCACCGTCACCGCTGCCTGCCCCTCGGCGATGAGAAAGAAGGCGGCACCGCCGGAGCCCTCCATGATCACAGTTTCGCCCTTGACGAAGCGTCGCTCCTTGAAGAGGCGCGCGACCTGCTCGAGCTGGGGACCGTCCAGGTCGGCGAACAGCGGCACCCGCCGCAAGAGCTCGATCGGCGCCCCTGCCATTTGGGCTCTCAACCTCCGGTGCGGGTGACGGCCCGGCACTGGAGCAGGTACAGTGTGCCCCCGGCGAAGGCCCACTCGATGTCACGGGCCCGCCCGTAGACCTGCTCGCACCGCAGCGCCAGCTGGTTCAGCTCCTCGAGTTGTGCGTCCTCGAGGCACAGGGTCTCGCGTCGTTCGGGGGAGACCGGCTCCTCCACGGTCCCGCCGGTCGCGACCGTCCGGATGGCGACGTGCTTCAGACCTGGCGTGCGCTCCAGAGATC
>JAKAWF010000424.1 GCA_021817025.1 bacterium | reverse complement strand
GGACCATGCGTGTCCGCCGTGCGGCTGGCTGCCTCGCTCTGCCCCGGAGCCGCGTCGGGATGGTTCGCTGGCCCGGGATCCACCCGCGGATGGGTTTCCGGCAGCCACACCCGAAGCGGACCCTTGAGACAGTCCCACCAGCCACCCAGCGTGTGGGTGCATGTGCTACGCTGGCAGCTATGAACAGTTCGGTTTCGGTTCGGGAGTTGCGCAACACCGTCAGTGCGGTGCTGCGCCGAGTCGAGGGCGGCGAACGGGTCACCGTCACGGTGGATCGCCGCCCGGTTGCCGAGCTCGTGCCTCTTAGTCGGCGCCGGGCAGTACCGGCCGACGAGGCTCGCAACATTGCTGCTCGCCACGCTGCAGACGCTGGACTTCTCCGAGAGGTCAGGGAGCTGCTGTCGGACACTACGGACGACGCATGAAAGCACTCTTGGACACCTCGTTCTTCGTGGCGGCCGAGTCGGGCCGTCCGCTCGGCGAGATGCCGGGCATCACCGAGACCGAGGTGTCGGTGGTGACCCTGGCCGAGCTCACGGTCGGGGTGCTCTTGGCCAACGACTCCGACAGGGCCAGACGGGTGGCAACGCTATCGGCAGTAGAGTCGACTTGGGATCCGCTTCCCGTCGACGCCGAAGTGGCACGCGCGTTCGCTCGGATCGTGGCGGGCCGGCGAGCTGGTCAACGGCACATCCCGATCCTCGACGCACTCATAGCGGCGACCGCAGTCGTTGCCCAGGTGCCAGTGGTCACCCAGGACCGAGATTACGACTCCATACCGGACATCCAGGTGATCCGAGTCTGAGCGAGGTGACGGCCGCGCCGGTCCTCTGCCAGTTGGCCGTCACGGCCGATCCCTCGACCGAGCGAAAGGCAGCGGCTGTCGGGCCGAACCGTCCTGAGGACCACGCCACCGACGAAAGCCCAGCTGTTGCCGCCGGCAGACACCAACCCATTACGACCAGTGTTAGACTAGTCGTAATGGACATAGGAGTGTACGAGGCGAGGACTCATCTGTCGCACCTCCTGGATGAGGTGGCGGCGGGCCGTCGCTTCACCATCACCAAGCACGGAGTCCCAGTTGCCGTGCTGGCCCCACCTGGCCCTGGCCTGCGCATGGAATCTCGGCAGGACACCTTGGCCGCCCTGCGAGAGTTCCGGCGAGGTGCCACCCTGGGCCAGCTCGAGCTGAGTGCCTTGATCAAGGAGGGACGGCGGTGACCTTCGTCCTCGACGCGTCGATCGCCCTGGCGTGGTGCTTCGGAGATCAGACTAATCCGACCTCAGAGACCGCCCTGGATCGGTTGGAGCACGAGGATGCGCGGGTGCCTGGTCTGTGGTCGCTCGAGATCGCCAATGTGCTCGTCGTGGCGGAGCGCCGGGGGCGGCTAAGTCCAGCTCAGAGCGCGCGCTTCCTGGAACTCCTGGGCCAACTTCCGATCACGGTCGACGAGATCGAGCGCGACGCCACCCTCACCACCGTCCTGGCCCTGGCGAGGTCAACTGGGCTGACAGCGTACGACGCCTCATACCTCGCCCTGGCGGCAGCTTCCGGGGTGCCCCTGGCCACCGCAGATGCCGGCCTGCGACGAGCCGCCAGCGCGGTGGGTGTGGACCTGGTCGGGCCACCCGAGGGCCGCTGACCTACGAAGCGAGGGAGGACTCCACCAGTTGTCCTCACCAGGGATGTAGACACACTGTCAACCCAGAGCGCCGGCAAACGGACGTGGCTCTCGGAGCGCCGAAGCGTGTCTGAACCAACGCTGGTGGCTGCGCCAGACTGTGGGATCAGGGGCCGCCTGGCACCCGAGTTGGCCCCGGCAGATTGGGGAGGTGGCCGAGCCGGGACAGCCCTCTCCCACGCCGCCGCAGCGGATAATGAGCCTGTGAACAAGGGGACTCGGTCGTGGCGACAAGCTGACCGCATGCTGGGCGGGACTGACCGCCTCGACGAGCACGATCTAGGTCTTCTGGCCGAAACCATGCGCATGACCCCCGAGCAGCGGATCGACCGCCTGGTGGATCTGCAGCGTCTGGTAGAGGATATGCAGGCAGCGGTTCGCGGGGCCCGCCCGGACGCGCCGTGACTCCCGGGCGGTTCGACCCGGTGGGCATCATCGAGGTCTTGAACCGCCATGGCGTCGACTACGTGATCATCGGCGGCTTTGCCGCTGCGGCCCAAGGTAGCTCCCTCTCGACGGGGGATGTCGACGTGACGCCAGAGCGGTCGCCCGAGAATCTGGCACGGCTGTCGAAGGCCCTCACAGAGCTCGATGCCCGGATTCGGGTGGCGGGGGCCCCCGAGGGCCTGCCCTTCTCGCATGGGGGTGGCATCCTCCTCGGCATTGGCTTGCTCAACCTCACCACTCTCCACGGCGACTTGGATCTGGTGATGGAGCCGGCGGGCGGGACGCCCTATGGGGAACTCAGGTCGCGGGCGCTGACCATTCATGTGCACGGGGTGAAGATGACCCTTGCCGGACTGGATGACATCATCGACTCGAAAGCGGCCGCGAACCGGCCCAAGAATCAGGAGGGGCTGCGCGTGCTCCGGGAGCTTCGGGACCAGGTCGCCCGGGACAGTCTTGACGAGCCTGAACCGAGGCGTCCCGACCAGCCTGCGGGGAGTGAGGATAGGTAGTCCGCCGGCCCGACCCGCTCAACCTCAGGGCAGACCCAGTGCCAGCAACTCCCCTCACAATCCAGCCGAAGCACGGGAACTGCCAATCCCTTCCAGAGGAGCTCCCAGCGGTAGCTCGCTCCAGCCGGAGTGTCGAAGTCGATTTTAGGGGAAAGACCGTCTGATGCGGCCGTCACCATTGGCCAGCTCCCCGTGTTTCGAACAGGGCAACTGCGGCCAGCCGCCGGTCCAGCCCCGGGCCATGCACTCGTCGGAAATGCGCCTTTCCCGTGGCTTCTGGTCTTTCCCCTGGCTGCGACCTCAGGCCGCCCCTTCTGCTCCGGGATGCCATGCTGGCAGCCCTGGCCGTGCCAGCGGGGGCTGTGACATCAGCGTCACTCGGTCGAGGGAACCGGGGTAGCGAACACGCGCTCCCTGGCCTGTCCTTCAGCCTGGCGGACAGGCCTTGAACCAGCCTGCAGGGGCTGGACGGTGGACTGCCTTCTGGCTGCGTGACTCTTGGCGGTCGTCGTGGAGCTGCGGCCGACTCCCATCCGGAGTCGTCGCCAAGAAGCGGTCACCAGTGCTGGACGGCCAAGCTGGTACGGCTCAGATGGCGACCGGGGGGCCTCCACTTGCATCTCTGGAGCCCGCCCGCTGTTGGCAACGGCCGCCTGGACTCTGATGCGCTGGCGGGTGGGCACCGCTCGCGGACGGGTCCGCTACAGCGCGGCGCCTGAGCCACGTCACGTCAGCCA
>JAKAWF010000423.1 GCA_021817025.1 bacterium | reverse complement strand
ATCTCTGGCTGAACTCGTGGCTCTGCGAGCCGACCTGGTAGCGCTTCAGGCTCAGGCCAACCGCCTGCCCGCTGGTAGGGCCCGCTACTGCGGCATAGTCGAGCATGTCGGGCTCCGGCCCACGCCGCGGGCGGTGCGCCCACCCGGGGCGGTGTGCGGTGGTCCTCTCCAGCGCGCTCAGGACCTTCGGGCGCCAGCCACTGATGCTCCACCCGACCACCTTTGGGCCCGATGACCTGGGGCTCGGCGCGCCCCTCATGCTGGGTCCTCGGGCCTGCCTCTAGCCGCCTCGCAGCTCATCCGTCGATTCGTCGCGGACCGCCGCCGCCGGGACCCTGACAGCAGGCCCAGGGTGGCCACGCAGGCCGGGATCAGATAGTCAAGCCCCACTCGGACCCAGATGGCCCACCCAACATCTCCGGCCGCCAGCACCGGCCCTTGGTTGATTCCCACAAGCAGGGTCCCCACGACGAGGGCGATCAACGCGACGCGGCGACGGTTCGGCCGATGGATGCAGACCGCGACAGCCTCGCGGGCGTTGCCCCAAGTCGGGGGATCCTCGGGTTCCGGACCGGGCAAGACCGGGCGGGACGAGGCCCCCCCGGCCTTGCCCGGTGAGCTCAGTTGATGCTGGCGGCCCTTGCTCATCGCCCCGCCGTCACCGTGCGGGCCTGACCTTGGTGCAGACCGCAATCGAGACGGCCTGGGCGGCGACCATCTCCTGGCTGATGCGGAGGAGCTGCAACACCCTGGGATCGGTGACCTGGTAGTGGGCGAACCGACTTGCCCGGCGCAGAGTGAGCAGGCCGCACGAGACCTTACAGCCCAGATGGGCTGAGACCCTGCCCTGGGAGAGCCCGGCGTGGCTGACGCACTCGGCGCCCGTGCGCTCCTTCTCGGCGCAGAACTCCGCCAACCCCAGCCTGGTCGGGTCGCCCAGGGCACGGAAGAACTTCGCCGTCAGCGTCCGTCCCATCGGATCGGGAGGCACCCATCTGGCCACTGGACGCTCGGTATCGAGGACCGCGCTCATGCCGCGCAGCAGGAGAGCTTGTGCACATCCCGGGTGAAGGTCTGAGCGGCGAGCTTGATCCCCTCTGCCATGGTCAGGTAGGGGTGGAAGGTGGCGGAGAGCTGGTCAGTGGTGAGCCCATGCCGAATGGCGAGCACCGCCGCCTGGATGACGTCGCCGGCGCCGTCGGCGACCACCGAGGCACCGAGCAACCGGCCGGTCCCCACCTCGGCAACAAGCTTCACCAGTCCGTGGGTGTCGCGGTTGACCAACGCCCTGGGGACAGCCTCGAGGGGAAGCACCGAGGTGACCACATCGTGGCCGGCCGAGCGGGCCTGCGCCTCGGTGAGTCCGGCCGACGCCACCTGCGGCAACGTGAAGGTGACCTTTGGAAGCCCGGTGAAGTCAACACTACGGTCAGCGCCGAGAAGGGCGTTGTCGACGGTCAGAGCCCCCTCGTAGGCCGAAACGTAGACGAACTGAGGACCTCCAATCACATCCCCGGCGGCAAAGACGCGGGGATTTGAGGTTCGGAGCTGGTCATCGACCACGACCGCTCCCCGGGCGTCGAGCGCAACCCCAGCGGCTTCCAGTCCGAGATCGGAGGTGTTCGGCCGGCGGCCGGTGGCCACCAGCACCTGATCAACCTCCAGCGAGATCTCCTCGCCACCTGCTCGCACCTTGACGTCGACACGACCGCCTGTCCGCTCGACCGCCAGCACGTCCGCCGGGGCGAGGATCCGGGCGCCCTGGGCGCGCAGCGAATCGGCGAGAGCTTCAGAGACTTCGGGCTCTTCAAAGGGAGCTATTCGCGGCGCCACGTCCAGGAAGGTGACCTCGCTACCGAGGTGAAGGAAGAACTGGCCGAGCTCCAATCCGATGGCGTTGGCCCCGATCACCGCCAGTCGTGACGGCACCTCGGTGAGATTGAGCGCGGTGGTTGAGGTGAGGAAGCCGGCCTCTGCGAGACCCGGGATTGGGGGCGCGCTCGGGGACGCCCCGGTGGCGACCAGGAAAACTCCCGCCGAGATCGCTCGACCGCCGACGTCCAGCCGGTCCGGGCCGACGAACCGAGCGCGGCCGGGAATCGCCTCGAAGCCGTAGTCCTGGACGAGGTCGGCATACTTCGCCTGGCGCAGCGCGCCTACGAGCTCGTCCTTCTGCCCCACCAGGGCGGCGAGGTCCACCGGCCCCGAGCTGGTCGTAAGCCCGGCGAACGGGTGGTGCCCTGCTGTCCAGGCGAGTTCGCCGGCTCGAAGCAGGGCCTTCGACGGCACGCAGCCGATGTTGACGCAGGTCCCACCCAGGACCCCCTCCTCGACAAGCGCCACCCGATAGCCGGCCTCGGTGGCCCTGATGGCTGCGGCGAAAGCGGCGGAGCCAGCGCCCACGACCACGAGGTCATAGTCAAGAGCCGGGTCAGATACGGCCGGCTCCCCGGCGGTGCTCACGCGCAGCGTCCCGGGCCGGTAGCCCGCCGCCACCACCCGCGAGCGCAGCTCGTCCTCGGGCACGTCCGCGGGCCAGGTGAAGCGCGCCTGGCCGGTCGGCCACTCAACCGATATGTCGGTCGCGCCCGCCTTGTCGAGCGCAGTGGTCACGTGATGGGCACAATCGTCGCAGGTCATACCACCCACATCGAGCACGGCCGTGCGAGCGGGTGCGTCTGTCATGAGGAGTCCTCCTTGAATCTTCTATTCACCTGGGGCGGAAGTTACATACATCCGGATAACCAACTATTACTCTAACACGAACCCAGGGACCACCGGTTTGCCGGGAGAGTCGCGACAGGTACAACGGCCATGGTCAATGTCGTTCGCCGGCCACCGTCCGATCCCTCGGGGCCGAACTCGATGCCCGTCCCAGCCCTGAAGGAGGCGCGGCTGGAGACAAACTCGATCACCCTACGGCGGGAATGGCCGTGGTGCAATTGGGCGTGCCCGCCCGGGCATGGTGGCATTGAGCCCCAGCCGGCGGGCCGGGTCGCCTGGCCCCACCCTCTTGGCACCGGCTCCCCCTCAACACCACCTCTGTGCGGGGGCCAGCCGCGACTGGCAACTAGGGGAACTCTGCTCCTGGTGTCGGTTGACCTGGACGCTGAACTTGTGGAGTGGCCCATCCCCGTAATCCAGCGGCCCGCCCAACAGCTCCCGGGTCCCTTCCCGCGGCCAGCGGAGGCGCCGTCTGTGACCCAGGGTCAGGGTCCGCTTCCACCGGCCTCTATGGGATAGCTCAGTCGGCTCGGGAATTTCCATGATCGAACCGGGAGAGTTGCGGTGATCGCTAGCGGTTGGCGGCAAGCACCGGACGGCGGCAGTGGGCGTGACGGTTGTGCATGCCGAGCCGACCCGAGCCCCTCAGCTCGACC
>JAKAWF010000422.1 GCA_021817025.1 bacterium | reverse complement strand
GGATCCAGAGTTGGAGCGCTTTCGGCGGCGATGGCCCGGTCGCCAGTTGGAGTTCGGCACCGAAGCCGGGGATCTGCGGGCTGTGCAGATCCAAGAGCGCCAAGCGGGCACCGGTTTCAACCTCCTGTTCAGGGGCCAGGAGCAGCCAGTCCAGTCGCAGTTGATCGGCCGGCACAACCTGCTCAACTCACTAGCCGCCGCCGCCGTGGGATTGGCCTCAGGCGGTCGCCTCGATCAAGTGGCCGTCGGACTCGGTCGATTCGCCGGGGTCGCCGGCCGCCTCCAGAGAGTGGACAGAGGGCAACCTTTCTGCCTGATCGTCGACTTCGCGCACACCGTGCATGGGCTTGAGGAAGTCCTGGGAGCACTCCGAGCTCGAACCCGTGGTCGGATCTGGGTCGTCTTCGGGAGCGCGGGCGGCAGGGACGCGTCGAAGCGTCCGGGGCTGGGGCAGACCGTCGCCCGTCTGGCCGACCGAGCGATTCTCACCACCGACGATCCGCGCCACGAGAGTCCCGCCGCGATCGCCGCGGAGATCTCAGCTGGGATGGAGGTCGAGGGCTGGCGCGACGGGGCTCAGTACCGGGTCCTTCTTGACCGGGCCGCGGCAGTCCGTGCGGCAGTCGCCGCGGCTGCTCCTGGGGACACCGTGCTGTTGGCCGGCAAGGGGGGGCAGCGCCAGATGTACCTGTCGGGCGGCGGTGTTCCGTGGGACGACGTGGCGGTGGCCGAAGCGTCTCTGGCGGAGCTGGGGTACAGCACGCCCGGGTGATGGCTGCTGTATGGCCGCCGGATGGGCGCGGCGGGTCGCTGGCGGCGCGCACTCCTAAGGGGTGCGCCCCTGCCTCTACAGGCTCGGGGCGGCCGGGCTGCGGGGCACCGGTCATCACCTTGGGGGCGCGCCCGACGCGCGTGTTGCGGAGCCACGGCCCGACCTAGTAGGGGTGCCTGGCGGCACCGATGGCCGCTGTGCACCCGGGCTGGCGCCGCTCCCCTGCGGACGCGAGTGTGCTGCCGGGCATGGCCCCAAGAGAGGCCCGCTGAGTCGACGGGCGGCAAGGTGACTCCGGGGAGTCCAGCTCCGCCCTCCGCCCCCGGGGTGGGGCGTCCGGCGCGGCGCAGACGGTTTGGGAGGGGAGTGGCGGTCGTCTCGGTGCTGATGGCAGCAGTGGGAAGCGAGCTGGCCGCGACGCGAACGAGCCCGCACCCAACAGTGCCGAGCACTGCGTACAGCGGTCTTGGATCCGAGGTCGCGCGCACCGGCTGGTCGTGGCCAGCCGGGGAATCCAACGCCGGTCCTTTGACGCTGAGGGAGAGTGGCTACCGCTTGCGACTGTTTCGGACCACCGGATGTCTCGCGGTGCAGTCCAGGATGGGAACCTTCTCGTTTCCCCTCACGGCCTTGATAGGACGCACCCGGCTGCCCGTTGGGACCTACTACATGGCCACGACTCACCGCTCCGAGCTGAGCCTCTACACCTTCGATCGGAGGGGGAACCTGCTGGAGAAGGCTCGCCTGCTCGCCGGGCCCAACTTCTTCACCGTGGACTTCAGGGGCCAGCTCGGAACGCATCCAAGCGCCGGAGCCACCTTCTTCAGCAACGGGCACCTCGCTCTTCCCGTCCGCTTGCTCCACCAGGCCTTCAGCCCTGACCCCGTCCCCCCCTCGCTCTTCCCGACTCCCACTGCCTACCTCGGAGTCCAGCGGCCGCTGCCGACGACACCGTTCGCGCCGCCCCCCTTCGACCTGCAGTTCCGCATCGGCCGTGGCTGGGCCGGTATCGGCTTGGTGCAAGTACCCAACGCCACCGCACTCTCGCTGACCAGAGAGGGAGGCATCAGCGTCAACTACCCGCTCAGCCTGTTGGCCCGGATCCCCGATCTAGGATCTGGCGGACGGGTGACTCCCCCGGCCGGTGCGCCGGGCCAGTCGCAACGTGGCACGTGGATGGGGTTCCCATCGTTCGTGGTCACCCTGACGGCCACCGCATCCCTGGGGCTGACTGCCTACCATGACATCCTTTCCCAACTGGGAGAAGCACCCGTGGCAGCCCCACCCGGAAGCCGGCCCGCCTGGTGGTCGCGCCCCATGGTGGACACCTGGGGCCAGCAGTTGGTGAGCGTGGCTGGCCGCAATTCGCCCAAGTTCACCGCCAGCTGGGTGCATGCCTTCGTCTCCAGCTGGCGGCAGCAGTTCGGCGTCCACACGTTCACGCTGGTCATCGACGCCCAGTGGCAGGCCCGGCTGGGCCATACCACCCCCAGCGCCAGATTCGGCGGCGTGGTCGGCATGCGACTGCTGATCCGGCAGCTGCACTCCCAGGGCGTGCGGGTGCTGCTCTGGTGGCCGCTCTGGAAGGATCAGGGGGCCGCCGGACGGTCGATTCCAGTGGATCCCACCGCGCCAGGGTTCCAGGCCAAGATCTCGACGCAGATGACCCGCCTCCTGGGCACCGGCCCGGGGGATCTCGGCGCCGATGGCCTGAAGCTGGACTGGGGCTTCTTGGTGCCCCCTCCCTATCAGGAGAAGCTAGCCCGGCCCCAGCTCGGTATCGGCGCCGCGCTGCTGCTGCGATACATGACCATGCTCTCCGGCGCCGCATGGAGGGCCCGCCCTGGGGCCATCATCGACGGCAGCGCGATCGCGCCCCAGTTCGGAGGCACCCAGGACACCCTGCGACTCTACGACGCCCACCAAGCCTCCACCTGGAGCTACCGGGCGGCTATCGTCAGCGCCGTGGACCCTCTCAGCCAAATCGACGGGGACGGGTGGGAACTGACCGGGACTCAGGCGGTTGCCCACATCGTGGAGAGCGCGGTGTTCGGGGTGCCCGCGATCTACTACTCCACCCACTGGGCCGATGGGCAGCCCATCAGCCGCAGCCTGGCACGGGCCCTCGGCCGCCTGCTGGTGGTCGGCCAGCAGCGTGGCCAGGGGCGGGCTGACCTGCTCCCTGGCGGAGGCTGGTCGTACCTGGTGGGGAGCAGGGTGACGGCCCGAACTTTGGCCAACTCCCGCGCCCTGGTGGTCTACCGCTACGGCCCCACGGGCTGTAGCGGCGCCACCGTGGTCAGTGCCACCGCCACCTGGGTGACAGTGCCCAACTGCGCCGGCACGGCCCTTGCCTGGATCCAGCCCCTTGGCGGCAGGCGCCCCCACCTGCAGCGGAGTGGAGCCGGCACCACCTTCAGGGTCGCGCAGGGAGTCAGCTACCGGCTTGTCTTCACCGCCACCCGTCCCTACCCGGTGCCGATCCCCTTGTCGTGCTCCCGCCCACGCTGGGCGGCACAGGAGCCGCGAGGTGGTGGACTCTGGAGCTCCGGCCTCCTAAGCCGCCGGCTGGCCGCGAACAGCACCAGCGCCAGCACTGCCAGGCTCGT
>JAKAWF010000421.1 GCA_021817025.1 bacterium | reverse complement strand
CCCACAGCAGCGATTGCGGCAAGGTCATCGTGTTCGCCCACCATCAGCAGATCGTGAAGCAGATCGCTGACGCGTTCTGTGCTCCGATGATCTCTGGACTGGAGGGTGACCAAGCGGAGCGGCAGGCCGTGGTGGACCGCTTCCAGACCGATCCGAACACGCGTCTCCTGGTTTGCAGCTTTGGCGCTGGTTCAGAGGGGATCACTCTCACCAAGGCCTCCCAGGTGGTGTTCGTCGAACTGCCCTGGCGGCCGATGGACATTGACCAAGCGGTCGGGCGCGCATGGCGAATCGGCCAGACCCAGACGGTCACCCCGAGCTACCTCCTGGCGGAAGACACCGTTGACGGGGACATGCTCGAGCTCTTGCGCACGAAGGAAGCGAGCTTCGACAGTGTCATCGAAGGCGGGACTCCCGAGCGGAAGCAGGCCCGGTCTGTGCAGGGCGAGCTCATCGTGCGCCTCGCCCGCCGCGCCCGAGCCGGCAGCGCGCCATCACGGGCTGCCGTTGAAGCCCCACGGCCATCCGACACGCCGCTGGTGAAGTCGCCACGAACACCGCCGCCGTTGCAACGAGCCCTTCCCATCCATCTCCACGTCCGGGATCTCGGCCCACTCGAAGCCCCGGTCAACGCCGTAGAGCCAGCTCTGCCGATGGAGCCCTCCGAGGTCGCGGCGAGCCCGCGATCGCTGGCGCCAGCTGGAACCGTACAGCCGCGGAAGGTCAAGCCCAGGGTTCCATACCAGAGGTCGCTGTTCTAGCTGGGGCGAAGGTCTCTACGGGCGGGTGGCGGCCCTACGGCGACCCTGTGCCTGGCGCGAGGGCTTGGACTCCGGACCATCCAGCGGAAGCTCTCCTCCCGACTCGGCCTCAGGCACCCCTCCCTGTCGCTCCTCCCGGCGAGTGGTAGCCAGCTGCTTGAGGAGGAACTGGTTGGGCTTGGCAACCTCATGGTCATCGGCAAGCCGCAGGGCCTCCTCGATCAACTGGTCGATCGTGGCCGGCTGGTCGAACCGCATCAAGCGCTCTGCTACCCACATGGCCCGGGCCTGCAAGTCTGTCCCGTCCGGTTCGGCCAGTGCCGCGCGTGCCTCTGGCTCGATCGCTGCTGGCGCCTGCTCGTGCGCGTGCTCGGGATCCTGCCCCTCCGGTTCAGCGGCGGGGGCGACCGGCGCCGGGAGGTCAGCGTCTGCGGAAGCCAGCCGGAACGTGCTCGCTCCGACCTTCTTCTCTCCCCCGGGCTCGGTGTGGCGGCAGTCGGGGTAGTTCGAGCACCCGATGAAGTCGCCGTTGCGGCCCTTGCGTACTCGGAGTGTCCCCGTCTGGCAGTCTGGGCACGGCCGCTCCGCAAAGATCACGACCGGGGATACAGGGGGCCCCACCGAACCGGAGGCGGGGACAGCAACGGGAGAAGAAACGGGATGCGTCGGAGAGGGGGCAGTCATGGTGGCGCCGCCAGGGATATCCCCGTCGGGCTGGCCCTGCTCGAGGTCCGCCTTCCGCGCCTTGTAGCGAGCCCGAAGCTCCACGACAGCTTCCGGCGGCAAGGTCCGCGCCACCGCAGCAATCTCCTCGCGAACCCGGCTCAAGTCCTCCATGCTCATCGCGGCCTCGATGCCCAAGGCAGACCGCTGCGCCAACGCCTCCGCGTCCGGCAGCCCGTCGATGTCCTCGTCAACCGGCATGTCGCCAGTCGCCACGGGACCATCTTTGTCCAGCACCGAGCCGAACTGGGAGACCACATGGTCGGAGTGGACCCATGTCTCGTAGGTCCGTTGGAAATAGGCGATCTGCTCCCTGTTCAGGTAGGCCTTGGCGTCAGCGCCCATGTCGACATGAAGCTGAGGCATTGCCTTGAGGTAGTCCCCCACTCCCCATGCGGCCCCAGTACGCTTGAAAGCGTCGGAGTAGGCCCCCTTGACACGGGTCTCAGGGCCGTCCTCATTGTTCCGGGGGGGCTTCAGCACCGCGGCGTCGGTGCGGGACTGACCGTGCAAGGTGATGGAGCACTCCAGGGTATCGGCGAACGGACCTGGACGGAACACCCAGCTGGCCGCGCCGGGCGCAACTGCGTCGAACCGTGCCCGAACCGCTGGGGCAGCGACATACGGGAAGACTAGGTAACGAGTGCCTTCCTTCGACATTTTCCGGCCCAAGCGGAACCCAACCATATGGGTCGGGAACGGGCGGCGGAGTGCGCTGGTGATGCGCTTGAGATCGGCTCCAGCTCCCTCTTCCAGGCCCGCATCCTCGTCTGGCTGAATCACACGTACTGCCACTTCACACCTCCCACGCAGGCCGTCCATGTGGGCCCACTTTGCTTACACTGTGGATAGCTCCAAGCGAACCTTCCACTGGTGACAGATAACTCATGGCTCTCAGTCTTGCAAGTCCGCTCGCGGCAGAAAATACGGGCGCGCACGTTGAACAGTGGGCCCGGCATATCCTTCGAGTGCGGGCCGCCGGTCGCAGGGCCCGCCCCATCCAAGGGCCCTGCCAGCTGGACTTAGCTTTCTACTGAACGATGCCTACAGGGAGAGGCACACTGGTTCGGCGGCGGTTGATCAGACGGGCCCAGGCGTGGAGCTGGGAGTGAAGAGAGGTCGGAGGTCAGAGGGGTTTGCGAAGCAGATCACAGCCCAGGCATCCTCGCCCCACACCTCCTCAACAGCGGAGATCCCCTCGTGAGGCTCGTCTCGATCCCGGGCGGAAGTGAAACGGCCACCACCGGAGCGCCATCCGACCGCCTGCCTAAGTCCCGCCCGCACTGTGATCGCCGCAGCCAGTGTCGGACGAGCATCAATCCAGGATGCCAGGGGGCCTAGATCGGCGCAGCGGCCCGCGATTCGCTCTCCGCCAGTTCCCGGCCGGGGAGCTCCACCCAGAATCGCCATGCCGAGCGCCGCCTCCTCCGGCAACCCGTAGGCGAAGGCAGGGACGCCAGCCATCAGAGTGGCGCCAGCGTGAGCCGCCTCGCCTCCCGCGAAGTAGGTGTCGTTGACGAGCGCCTCGACCCCGAGAGCAAAGCCCCTGACCACGTACAGGCGCAGCACCTCGGGATCGCCGAAGCACAGAGCCCCTGTGAAGCGATTCCCCTCCACCCAGTCCCGCACCTCGATGCCGCCCCGGAATGCTGAGGGGCACGACGGATCCGCGAACACCCATGGAAGGGGCGCGAGCTGCGGTGCCTGAGAGATCGGCTCCCCACGTGCACCATCCGCTACCGGCGTAGGCGCGAGCCCGGGGTCGGCGGCGAAGGGCGACTCCGACGCTGGCTCTTCGGTCCCTGAGACCGCGGACGGGTCGCCAGAGTCGATGAAGCTTGGAACGTAGGCGTCACCGTCGGGCTCAGCCGACCCAGGCTCTTCTGGGGCGAGATCGGAA
>JAKAWF010000420.1 GCA_021817025.1 bacterium | reverse complement strand
ACACCACCAGAGCTGGCGGCCGCCAAGAACCAGGTGGAGAGGGTCTGGGCTGCCACATCACGGCTTGGTGTCGACGCCACCTTGATCCAGCAGGCCGGCGACCTGGCGGAGGAGGATGAGCTTCGCGGCTACGACGCAGTCCACCTGGCGGCCCTGGTCCTCCTGGGACCACCCGAGGTGGTCGACTCGTTCGCCTGTTGGGACCAGGCCCTCCGGACCGCAGCCGGGAATCGGGGTTACCGCCTCTATCCGAGCTGAGGAGTTGGGGCCTGGGGCGAGAGTGGTCACCCCTTCGATCTCGGACGGCCCCAAGTGACTGGGGCTTAGGACGCTGACTCTGGCCTTCCCGGCCGGCTGGCGCGAACCCACGGCCAACCGCGACGCCCACGATGGCCGGGCATTCCGGCGAGAGCGACCAGCTGCTGAGCCCGGTCCAAGCCGCGGCGCTCGGCCCCGGCGTAGCCGACAGAACCGAAGCCAGCCACCGGCTCCATGCTGGCTAGCTAGCTGGAGGAGCCAGGGTCCCGGAGGGGATGGCGCTTGCCATCGCCTGCCACGGGGGTGGTAACCAGAAACGGTTCTCTCCGTTCGCCTTCGGTAAACTCAGTCATTCAGGTCGGGCACCTGTCTTGCCCCCTATGGCCACCGAAGGTTGCGCGAGCGTAAGGGAGTTCTCCTGTCGGTGGTCTTTTGGTCGACCACGACACTGACCAGATCCTGCCCAGAAATGCCGAACGCGCCCGCTCGGCGCCACCAGGAAGAGGACGCCGATTCGACCGCGCGCGAAGCCGTCCCGCCGTCGCGATGCCCACAGCTGGGGAAGCCACCCCCTCACCCCAGGGTGCTGACCAGACGCGCCACGGCCCGCGCATAGGCGCTACGCGTTGATGCCCGCAAGAGGACCTTTCCGTAGGGAGTGGAGAGCGTGAGGCTCGAGGGGGCCAAAAGGCCCACCGCGGAGCAGTCACTCCCGGCACAAGTCGGCTTGGTGAATGCCAAGGCAACACGGTCGCCCTTGAGAGTTCCCACGAAGGGCAAGGCCAGCTTCTGGATTCCCGGAGACCCACGAAGAACGTAGACGGCACTGACGGTCCCGGACAGGCGCCCGGCCGTCACCTTCCACTGAAGGAAGAAGACGCCGGTCTCGTTCCTCACTGTGCCGGAGAAGAGGTAGCTAGCTGCCGGGCTGACAGGGTGCGGATGTGCCGGAGCCCCCGGGCCGCAGGCTGCCAGCAAGATGCAGCACAGCATCGTGTCGAGTGGCGCGAGCCACCGGATGCGCCCGCCCGTCTTCGCCCGGCGCACGGCTCGCCCCAGCTCAGCCCCCATTGGGTCCTCCGCTCCGCCCTGCCCACCGGTGGCTACCGGCGCCCACTCCCGACTCACCTCCTTCGCTTCCGGCGACCATTTCACGGGTGACCGTGCCGACCCCTACCGTAGCCTGCCCCACCGGCCCGCTGCGTCGGCCACGCTGCGCACCTGGCCGGAGACCGGAAACCGCCGAGTCGCGGGGTTGGCCTGGGCTCCGTCGGTCGGCTGCCCACACCCCGGGCCATACTGGGATGACCTCATGGGGCACGACCCCGGTGCACATCGCCGTGGCGCAGCGGCGGAAAGCAGTGGGCGGATCCTGCCGGCACCCTGAAGCCACTCCGCGGCGCGGACGTCGAGGTAGGTCGTCTCCGGCCAGGGGTACGCAACCGTGCGGGTCACGTTGGGGCACCTCTCGCTGGATGGCCCCCAACCGTGGCCGCCCCCGCTACGGTACAACTGCCACGCTGATCAGCTCGCCGCCCCGTGTATCTGCAACCGGGTAGGGAACAGCGATGATGGCGCTGCCGCTTCCTACCACCACGATCAACTCGCCTGTGGACTGCGCAGTTGCCTGCGTCATGTACACGACCCCGTTCCCGTCGACCGAAACTCCACTCCAGATCGCATTGAGCGGGGGAGCGGCCGCGGTAGCCGGCGATGAGACAGCAGGCGGCGCGGGGGTGACCTGAACGCCCGCGCCCGCCAATGTGCTGGCGCTGCTTTCGACCGCGGTGCTTGGCCTCGTCCCGTTCGAGAACACCTGGAGGAGATACCCATTCAATAGAGCGGTAAAGACGCTCGAGTCGCTGGACCACTGGTAACCACCGCCGATTTGAACTGCCGACCCAGGAGCCTGCCCCGGCACAGTCGGCGCGATCGACGATGCCACCAACTGACCAGCGGAGTCGAGTACCGCAACAAAACTCCCCAAGAGTGCCACATACTGCCCATTGGGCGCCCACTGTACGAAGCTCGCGTTCAGCCCAGCCGGCTGAGGCACTACCTGCACCGCGTCGGTCTGAGTATTGAAGAGCACGACTGATGAAGGCACGCCCCGCGTTTCACTTTGGACGGCCGCTGCCAGCTCGGCCCCATTCGGAGATAAGGCGACGTCGGCATAGGTGGCCGGCGGCCCGATCGGAGTCGTGGCGCCGTCACCAGTACTGTAGACGGAGAGTTGCTCGAGGCCGGCCGACTCTGGGATGGGCTCGGCATAGGCGACTTGAACCGACGTGGAGATGGATGAACTCACAAGTCGTAGGGACGAGATCCTGGCCTGGGGACCAATCCCTCGGGATGGGCTGGCCCCGCAGCCGGCAAGAACTGCAACGGCCACTAGTCCAAACCCGCACCACGCGCGAGGTCGGCGCCCCGAGAGCGCGAGAACCTGCCGGCTAGTCATTAGCAAAAGTATCCCGTGCTGTGGTAATAGGGTCCTCCGGAATACTCGTTCACCTGCTCGTCGTACCAACAACCCGAGCTTGGCGGGTTCTGCTGCCAGTACGCGTACCAGTTCCAACTACCGATCCCCAAGAATCCTCCGCTGCCCTGCGGTCCGTTGAGCTCAAGCTGGGTGTACTGGTCAGGATTCTGCTGGACGTAGAACCACGCGCTACTCTGGCCGTCCGGTCGCCAGGACACGTTGGTGTACCCTGAAGTCTGACCGTACGTTCCGTACGGGATCGCGCTGCACCGTGAAAGCGTCGCCTGCTTCAGATTGCCAATTTCGTTGTTGTATGGGTTAGGAATGGCATTGGGCGTGCAAGCGTAGTAGTTGGCTGGTCCGTTGTAAGCATCAGCGGTCGCAATCAGACTAGATGAAATTGCGGCAGCTAGCGTTAGGCTCGCGAGTGCTGCCAGAAGCGGTCGCCACGGGCCCCTTCGTGTTGCCACCGCCTCTACCTCCTGCACGGCGCCCAGGAGACCCCTATTTGGGAGGATAGCGGAGTTGGTCGCGGACGTCAACAGCTTGTATTCGCCGATCACGGTCATCGGCAAAGCCGGCAGGGCCTGAGGGCCCCGAGGGGTCGAGCCAGATCCGGGGGGGGAGACCCCAGAAGAGGGTGATCTG
>JAKAWF010000035.1 GCA_021817025.1 bacterium | reverse complement strand
GCTTGACGTTCTCACCCGGGCAGCGTGAACACTGGCATTTCACCCCATCGCCAGCACACCCCAGCACCGTCCGACAGTGCGAAAGTCCACTATTCCAAAGCCCAGTTAATGGCCCGCCTGGGCATCGCGGCTGGAGATGGAAGTGTGGCCGGAGAGTCCCTCCCCACAGCTCGAACCGGCTGGTGGCGGCGCCGGGGATAGCCGCGCGTTCTCTGGGCTGAATACTGCGCCCAGCCTCCGCACACGTGACCGGGCAATGGCGGGTGGGCCTGCCCGGGGATGGGTCGGGATGAAGTGGGGAGCAGAACGTAACTGCTGCCGACCACAGGACCCAACGGTTGGTGGTCATCGGCGCCGACCCGAATGCAAGGAATTCGAACCGCCTCAGTGGTGCGGCTGGATGCGGCGATCACTCTGGCTGAAGCGCCGCCAGCCTACCAGTGCCTCGCGCCGAAGGCACATCTCCTCCACCAGCTTGGGCTGAGCCAGGTAGCGATTGGTCCACGCCTGGGAACGAGCGACAAGGCCGTCCGGAAGGCTGCCGGGTGCAGGTGGTGCCGCATTGGCAAGACACGGAGTGATCCCGACCGCCCCGAGTCACCGAGTGGCCCGTCGCGATGGTCAACCCCGACGGCGCCTCTCACGAGTGCCGGCGCATCGCGTAAGCGGGCGGATGGGGATTTAGCCACGTACCGGCTCGCTGGCCCGCCGGCTCACTGGCCAGGCTGGAAGCCAGGGTCTGCACCCGGCCGCCGCCTACCCAGGCGTAGTCGTCAAGCTAGCGCGCGCCGCTCGATCAGAGTGCCGCCGGCGAGTCGACCACCCCACCCACCCGACCGGTGGGCGTCTCGTGGTGCCGCTGGCCGAGGGCGACGAGAGCACCGGCACCAAGGAGCCCGACCGAGATCCAAAGGCCGAGCGTGAGCCCCGCAGGCGCGTCGGAGAGCACACCGGCCAGCACCGGGCCGACGCACTGGCCCAGGGCGAAGGCCACCGTGAGCGCGGCTATCGCTGGCGTCCAATGATGCGACCGAAGGGAGCGACGCGCTACTACGGTGATGGAGGTCGCCACTGCGAGGAACGACCCCCCAAACAGCATCGCCGATCCGATGGCAGCTTCGGGAGACCGGGATACCAGCGGCAGGAGCGCTCCCGCGCTGACCAGGGCGAGCGCCAAGCTGGGGCCTCGCCCCCCCCGGAGCCTGGCGATCGGGCGTGCCCAGACGACGGCGCCCACCATCGAGGCGGATCCGAGCACGACCCAGAAGGCAGTCACCTCCTCCGGCCCAGCACCGCGGCCGTTCAGGAAGGCGACGATGAAAGTCATGTACGCGATGTAGCCAGCCCCGAACAGCCCATAGCAGGCGAGCAGGGCCGCGAGGCGTCGCGCCGGCCAGCGCTTGTCCGCCGCCGCAGGGAGTGGTGGCTCGCGGCTGGCCCAAGCCGCCGGGGTGGCAACCCCAAGGGCCAGGGCCCCGAGCCCGGCGAGGAGCAACCAGCCCCATCGCCAACCGTCCGCGGCCGGCGTGGCAGCCAGCAGGGCCGGGATCGCGAGGCCCGACGCCACGATGCCGGCGCCACCGCCGGCGAAATAGATGCCGAGCAACGAGGCCGCCCAGCCGCCCGAGCGCGCCGAGGCGGCCTCCGCCACCAGACCTGCGCCCGTAACGAAGCTGATCGCACCAGAGACACCGGTGATGGCGCGCAGGACGGCCAGCAGCGGAACATTGCCCGTGGCGCCGGTGGCCGCCAGCGCGGCGACCGTGACCCCGAGCCCAGCGATGAAGGCCCGCCGGGCCCCGTAGCGACGGGCGGTGGCCCCAGCCAGCAGCGCCCCACCGAGGTAGCCGATGGCATTCGCCGTGTTCAGCGCGCCGGCGGTGGCGAAGGACCAGTGCAGGTCTGCGCGCATCGACGGCAGCAGCAGGGCGTAGGCGAAGCGGCCTAGACCAAGCGCCACCGCAGGGCCAAGCGCCAGGCGGAGCGCCGTCAAAAGCCCTTCGGAACGCTCCCGAGCCACCAGCGCCCCCTCTCCCGAGTTGGGCTGGGGCGGCGAGGTCATCGGCATCGCGCCCGTCCCGCCTCGGAGAGGATCGCGGCTACGCAGCGGGCGCTGCTGGCGACTGCCAGGTCTCCGTCGACCAAGACTAGAGCGTCCGCGTCCTTCGGCGGGAGCCAGCCGCCCAGCCGGTCCAAGGCCGGATGGAGCCCCTCATGCGGGCTGGCCACATGGCCCCAGGCAAACGCGTCGAGGGCCGGCACTCTCTGGAAATGGCGGCGCTGGAGCACGGCCGTGGCGGGGGCGTCCTGACAGCGCAATCGGTGGCAGGGCGGACGCCCTGCTTGCCGTGAGGGGGTGGCCACCCATCCGCCCCCGTCACGGCGATGCCCTCGCGGCATGTCCGCTCGGAGGCGGTTCTGAGAAGTCGTTCGTGAATGGAACATCGACAGCCCATGTGACAACGCTAACCGGTCTGCCCGACCATGGGTCGGTCGTCAGTGGCCACCGGTTGAGCGGAGACGGGCAGAGGGCCATCCCCCAAGGTCAGATCCCGTGCAACCCGAAGCAGGCACGTCGCAGCGAGTCATCGGCCTCCAGGCCCGCCACCGTCCCGTCGAAGCGCCGCCCTCCCTCGATCGCGTGGATGCGCTGGGCCACGGCCAGGAACTTCATGGTCTGCTCCGCCCCGAGCAGCGCCGTCCCCCCTCCCGCGGACCACTCGAGCCATTACCTCGACCACGGCACCGCGGTGGAGCGGCTAGAGGGCAGCCGAGGGCTCATCCAGGACCCACAGGCGCGGGTCAGCGACCACCAGGGTCTTAACCACTCCGACCATCTTGCGCTGCCCTCCACCGAGCTTCCAGGCGAGGCCCCCGGTTGCGCGCCACCTCCTGGAACCGCAGACCCACCTCCTCAATGCACTGGCATCGCGACCCGCTGACGCTCCGGCGGCACTGGAGCTGCCGGAGCGCTCGGACCGGTTCGCGCCCGCGAGCCGCCCATTCCCGGGTCCGTGCCCGCGGTCATGGCGCGGGGCCCGGGCGCCCTGGACGCCGGAGGGGAAACAGTTCCGCTCCGCTGGGCCGGACTTGCCACCTCGCCAAGAACTCAGCCCGTGAAGCCACCGGCTGGGCTGGCGGCTGGCGGTCTCGGAGGCGGCCGCCGCCACCGGGCTCTTCCCCGCCCACCTTGGGCTGGGCTCATCATCGCGCCCAGAGGGCCGGGCGCTGGACTACTTGCACTCGTTTGGAATGTCCCGTACCGCGTCCTCACCCACTGAGACGGTCGTAGCCACCCACGGCCCCAGCTGGTCACTCGTCACTCCTGCGTAGCGGCCGACCAGCACATATCTCCCGGGGGGCAGGACGAACCGGTACCTCTGGTGAGCGGCAACGGTCTTCTTGGCCACCATGTCCGTGGGCAGCACGTCCCTGTAGCCACCCGCCCAAGGGACCTGGGTCACCGACCCGCCGAACACAACCACGGTTCCCGCCACGAACCCAGGACTCCGCTTCGGCGGCACGCCGAAGCAGGCGTCAATCCCGCCTGTGATCACCCCGTCGCCGCTCGGCAGGGTGATGGGCGCAGGCGGTGCCAGAGTTGCCGCCCCATCCAGACCGGACCGACATCCCGCTGCGAACAGGCCAGCTGCCAGGGCTGACGCGACAATGAGAAGCCGACCGGGAGCGTCCACTATCAGGTCCCTACGCCCCTGCCAGTCACCGGCGCACGCGGCCTGGGTGGCGCCCTGCGCTGACCACTCGCCTATCGAGGTGGGGCGACCCTGCTCCGGGCCCCGACCCCGAGACCGGGTTCCAGCCGAGTGCCAAGCGGTCGCACGCCGTCTGCCGGCAGCTCTCGCGGCTCACCCCGACATTGAAGCACGGAGCGGCCCCGCGCCACCGGTCCCAATTGTCCGTAGCGGGAGAGTGGCCACATGCGAATCTTGTTCAGCTTCGTCGGCGGGCCGGGGCACTTTGAGCCGATGATGCCGATCGCGCGGGCCGCCCAGCTCGCCGGCCACACCGTGGCCGTGGCATGCGGTCCGTCATTGGTCCCCGGTGTGGTGGCCGCCGGCTTTCCCGCATTCAGCATCGGTCCATCGGCGCGAACCGCCCGTCCGAAGCGCCTGCCCCTCCAGGAAGTGGACATCGCGCGCGAGGAGCAGGACCTGCGGGAGCGCTTCGCGGACCGGGCCGCCCGGCTGCGAGCCGGGGGTGTCCGGGGGCTCGCCACCGTCTGGTGCCCCGACGTGATAGTCGCCGACGAGGTGGACTTCGGGAGTATGGTGGCGGCGGAAGGGCTCGGCATCCCCTACGCCACAGTGCTGGTAATCGCGGCAGGCACACTGGTACGGCAGGCGGTCGTGGCTGACACGCTCGATCTGCTCCGGAGTGAGCATGGCCTGCCTCCGGATCCGGACTTCACCGCGCCGAGCCGGTACTTGGTGCTGTCTCCCTTCCCGCCCATCCTGCGCGACCCCACCGCGCCGCTGCCCGCGACCACCCACCTCTTCCGCCCGGTCGACATTCGCCGCGGCGACGATGCGACGCCCCCGTGGGCCCGTCACCTCGCCGGTGCCCCGAGCATCTACTTCACCTTGGGCACCGAGTTCAATCTGGAGTCCGGTGACCTGTTCACAAGAGTCCTCTCCGGACTGCGGGAGTTGCCGATCAATGTGCTCGTGACCGTTGGACGCCAGATCGACCCTGAGGAGCTTGGCCCCCAACCAGCCAACGTGTGCGTCGAGCGCTATGTTCGGCAAGAGGAGGTGCTGCCCTGGTGCGATCTCGTGGTCTTCCACGGCGGCTCAGGCACTCTGACCGGAGCGCTGGCCCATGGCGTGCCAATGGTGATTCTCGCAATGGGCGCAGACCAGCCCGCCAATGCCTTGCGCTGCCAAGCTCTCGGCGTAGGTGTCACCCTGGACCCGCTGCGGGCTGCCCCGGCCGCCGTTCGTGAAAGCGTCGCCTTGGTGCTCGGCGACCCTGTCTACCGGCAAGCCGCGCGGCAACTGGGGCATGAAATCACGGCCCAGCCCGAGCCGGCGACCGCCGTCGCCCTGCTTGAACGGCTGGCGGTGGAACGCCGTCCACTGCAGGGCCGAGGATCTCTCAGTCAAGTCCAGGGCCCGTAACTTCTCGACTTTCCCACTCTTGCTGCAGCCCGCGCCCACGCCTGCTGGGCCTGAGGAATTTCCCCACCGCGACGAGTTGGTCGCCGTCTCCAACCACCTACGGATGGCTGGTTCGGCCTCTCCCACAGGTTCACCCAACTCGAGCGCCGACCGATCGTCGACGCCAGGGCACCAGCGGATCGACGCCCGACCTGCTCAGCCACGTTCTCCATGTTGTTGCGCTCAATCGGCAGCCCCAAACCCGGTCAGGCAGCGCTGGCTGGCGGCCCGTCCCTCCGTACGGCAGAAGAAGCGTGAGAAGCGTTGGTGGAAGCGCCCCAACTCCGGGATCGCGGCCCTGAGACCATCAGCATTCATCGCAGGCCCCTCGTGGCGGCCACCAGGGTTGGGATGTGATGGCTTTACGGTGCCCACCGCCCACCACAACTTCCCTAATCCCCCAACGGATTTCTCTTCCAGCGTTGCAGTACCAAGGGCCGCCGCACCACGGTCCGCCGTCGGACAGGCTTAGAGCCGCATGTGTGTGTGGCAGATGGTCGGGCCACAAAATCCGACGCTTGCGCGGTCCGCCAGAACCACAACCGTGGCTTGCCCGATACCGCGAGCCGTGCCGGCCACGGCAACCTCCGGCGAGAATCAAGGCATTCCCGCTGCTCTCAAGTATCCCACACTCCTAACGGAGCTATGGACCATGACACAAGCGGAGGCGGAGATAGGGCAAGTCTCCGACTCGGGAGGGCTGAGACCATGGTGCCTGGCTGGCGCCGGTGGAACTTCGCCGCGCGCGTCGCGCTTTGACGCTCCGAACTACTCTTGGCGTGGCAGGGCCGACTCGTGAGAATCTGCCCAGATGCCGACGCCGCTCCGGGGGTCGAAGAAATGAAAGTCACTTGGACGGATGCGGAAGCTCGTCAGATCTCCAACTCGGACCTTGGTTCCGGGGTCCACCCTGGCCACACTCCAGCCTGCTACCGCCGACCCAGTCCAGTCGGCCATGGCGCCGGCGGGGGCAGCGGAGTCGGCTCCACCTGACGCCTGCACTGACCTGGCATCAATGGTGAAATGCACCAACAGCTCGGAGCCGAGTGCCTCCACCAGTTCCACGTGTCCATCCAAGCGCGCTCCGTCCGCCAGTCCGGCGGCTGGCAGGTGCTCAGGACGGATCCCTGCCACGACCGACTTCCCCCTGTAAGGACCCAGCGCAGGCCGCTGGCTCCAAACTTCCTTGGGCAGCGCAACCTGCTGAGAGCCAACGCGAAGGCACGCCCCGTCCGGGGTGATCTGGCCTTCGTAAAGGTTCATCGCTGGTGACCCAATAAACCCAGCCACAAAGAGGTTCAGCGGACGATCGTACAACTCCTGAGGTGTGGCACATTGCTGCAGGACTCCTCCCAGCAGAACTGCCACCCGATCCCCCATAGTCATGGCCTCAGTCTGATCGTGGGTAACGTAGAGTGTGGCCACGCCGAGCTGGCGCTGGAGGCGGGACACCTCGGCGCGCATCTGCACACGTAACTTTGCGTCGAGATTGCTGAGCGGCTCATCCATGAGGAACACCTTGGGCTCCCGGACAATTGCACGTCCCATCGCGACACGCTGGCGCTGGCCCCCTGAGAGCTGCCCAGGTTTGCGGTCGAGCCACTCCGAGAGGCCGAGCATACTGGCAGCGGTGCGGACCTTGGCCTCAATCTGCGACTTTGGCACCTTGCCTAGCTTGAGGCTGAAGCCAATGTTCTCCGCCACCGTCATATGGGGATAGAGGGCATAGTTCTGGAAGACCATGGCGATGTCTCGCCCCTTTGGAGGCAAGTCGTTCACCACGCGCCCTCCGATGCGTATCTCTCCACTCGAGATCTCCTCAAGCCCGGCCACCATCCGAAGCACGGTGGTCTTGCCGCAGCCGGACGGCCCGACGAGAACCATCAACTCGCCCTGCCCCACCGCTAGGGTCAGCCCCCGAACCGCTTCCACGCCGTTCGGGTAGACCTTGGCAACTTCGTTGAGTTCTACTGTCGCCATCTCTGCCCCCTAAGTGCTGACCATGGTCCGAGCGGGCAGCCCACGAATCGAGATCCCGCCAGCCCCAGGCGTACAAGCGGCCCGGCGACGTCAGGAAACATATAACACCGCCGCCCGCTGCACACCCGGACTGGGGCCCGCCACCTCCGTCGGCCACTCCCCGGGAGGAGTGATGCACTCCAAGCCCTCGAGGCCAACCAGGAAAGTGTCCTCGACCTTTGCCCCACCGGCAAGGCTCGGATTCCAAGCGACGGCATGTCCCACCTCGATCGGACAGTTCCACCAGCGACTCCCCCTCTCGGCAGGCGCGAACTCGAACTCCCGTCCCGCATACCCAATTGGCCCACCCTGATAGTGTTCCTGCCAAGCGAGGGGCTGCCCGATGGCGGCGTAACCGTGCCCCAGTGCTAGCGCAGCTCGCCCGTAGGTCGAGCCCGGAATGCACTCCTCGAGCACTGCTGACTCCACGCGGCGAACCAAAGCAAGCCGCGCCGCAAGTTCCGGATCCACCCCCCCGGCGCAGGCTATCCTGGTCGCGGCTACGTGCAACCCACCGCGGCGGGCGACGATCACAGCCATCGCGAGTCGTTGGAGCGGTACCCCCGCCGCCATCGGGTGCCGAAAGCGCTCAACTCGAACGTCGCCGGACACGATCGCAGTCACGGCTTCCGCCCCGCGCAATTCCAATTCTCCCACTATGCGAGCCTGGATGGCCCGATCGACCTCACCCGGCACCCAAGTGCTTAATGCCTGCTCAATCGCAGCCGCGGTCTCAGCCCCAAGCCGACGTAGCTCCGCCCGCGCCAGAATGGTGTGTGCGAGACGCGCCCGCACCACGGCCTCGTGGGCCTGAACCCCAAAGGCGGGATGCCCGTCAGTGGCCAACGTCTCGGCCGGACGCCCCAGGAAACGCACCGCCGCATCGACAAACTGGCTCTCGCCAAACCAAGGCACCGCGATGAGCTCAAACCCATGGGCCGCCGGTGCAAAGTCCTGCTCAACTCGAACGCGCTCCACCACCGTGGTAATAATCGCCTGCTGACGTCGGCCGACGACTGCCCAGAGAAGGTCTGTGGCTGACGACCGATCAATGGCTGGGTTCATACCGCCCGTTGCCCAGGCCACTCCGCCCGGCTCACTAAGCACAATCCCCCCGCACCCGCTCGAATCCAGCCAGCGTCGCAGCCGGTCAAGGATTTCCGCCACGTGATCGTCCCTTAGCGAGCTCTCCAAGACACCCTCCCTGACTTCGTGGCCAGCGCCCCTGTCGTGCTCTGACCCGTAGCGCCCGATCCCCACCCCCCCAAGACGCTGCATCTTGCCTGCACGGCCACTCTCAGTGAATCTACCGCACCGGGCCCAGCCCGCCGCCCAAACCCCTTCCAGTCGCCGGCGATAAGCTCGCTCGCCCCCCTTGCAATCCGCTCCGCCCGGCCTGAACTCACAAACCAACCCGCCCGGGGTCCGCCAACAGCCCTGGGTCACGAACCTCGCGCCCGCGAATGCCTCGCCGCCCAACTACCCCCCATCAGGTCAGGGTCACATCACGCGTCGCCAGCGCCCAGCCGAGCCACCTGCCAGACACCCCGACCGTCAACAGCTAACACCACCCCGGTCCAACCCATCCCGCAACGGAGCCGCCCGTTCATCTACTAACACCAAGCGTAAGTCCAGACACCAAGTATCGCTGAAAGAACAAGTACACTAAGACCGCTGGGATCGCGCTAACCAAGGAGCCAGCCATTAGAGTGGGAATGCTGACAACCCGGCCAGAGGACAACACTCCCAACCCGACCGTGATGGTCCGATTGGTGGGTTCCTGAAGAAACAGAAGGGCTACCAACAGGTCGTCCCAGATCTGAATGAATTGGAGAACAGCCACGGTAGCTAGAGCGGGACCTGCCATCCGCACTGCGATCCGCCAAAATACGCCCAGGTATCCGAGTCCGTCGCACAAGGCAGCTTCCACCAGCTCGTCTGGAAGTCCCCGAAAGAACACTGTCATCAAGAAGGTGGCAAATGGGGTCCCAAGAGCCGCATAAACCAAAATGGGACTGAGGTAGTTGTTAATTAGGTGGACACTGGCCAGATTTGTGTACTCGGGAATGATGATCGACTGTAGCGGCACCATCATGCTACCGATGATCGCCAAGAATACAAAACTCTGGCGCCGAAACTGCAGCTTTGCGAACGCGAACCCGGCCATACTGGCGACGATCAAGATTATCGCAATCGCAGCAACACAAAGTAGGCTTGAATTGAGAAGCTCCACGCCGACGGGCAGAGCCGCGAAGAGCGCACCCCAACTCGCGGTCGAGAATCCGCTCCCACTCATGAACTGCGTCTGAGTCCGGAGGGAATTCAGAATCATGAACCCGAACGGGTAGAGCATCACAAAGCTAACTAGCGCCAAGGCGGCGAACATCGCCACCGAGCTGGGCGTTTGACGCAGCCGCTGCAGCCGGCCCCAACGCCGCCCCCCTCCCCCAACTCGGACGCTTCCGGCCCCGTTGTTCACACGCACTGGGGCCTCCTCGTCGTGCTCAACACCCACCCCAATGTTCATTGGACCTCTAAGCTTCGCCGCGGAAGAGCCGCATTTGAATCAGGTTGACCCCGAAGATAATGACGAAGAGAACGATCCCCAGCATGGCACCGGTCCCGAACTGCCCAATCGCGAACGCCTGCTGGTAGACAAAGAACTCCAACGTCGTGGTGGCATATCCCGGCCCGCCCCCGGTCATGATAAAGATCAAACTGAAGAGAGCTGTAAACGCAGTGATGGACGTGATCACGAAGCCAAACTGGAAATAGCGCTTCAGCAGCGGCACGGTGATATAGCGGAAGCTCTTCAAGCCCCCCGCGCCATCCACTCGGGCCGCTTCGTAGATGGCCGGATCGATGGTCGACATGCCAGTAAGGAAGATGATAGTGTTGGTCCCCACCATCGACCAAATAAAGGTCGCCGCCACCGCGCCCAGCGCGCTGTACGGATAGGCGAGGAAGTTGATCTCCAGGAACCGTAATCCCAGGGCGCCTATCAGAGCGTTGAGGATCCCGCTGGGAGCAAACACTTGAATCGCCACGATCCCGATCACTACCCACGAGATGGCTGTGGGAAGGAAGATTAGGGAGCGAAACACCCGCCATCCCCAAACATGCTCATGGAGGATCGCCGCGATTCCGAGTGGGATAAACACGGCAATCGGGATGGCGATGGCCAAGAGCGCGTTGTTTTCCATGACCCGCCAAAAGGTAGCACTCTCAAACAGAGTGGTATAGGTACTCGGTCCTATCCACTGGGAAGCGATCCCATTCCAACTAGTCATACTGTAGTAGACGGCTTGACCAATGGGAAGCAGTAGCAATACGAACACGACCGCCAGGGCTGGCAGGGTGAGCAGCAGACCGGCGCGAGCGCGGCTGTGGGCCAGACCTGACCTGGGCCGGCGCGAGGTCCGTTGCTGCCGGGCCGCCACGCCATACCGCGCTAGTGCCCGAATCACGATGCTCACTTCCGCTCCTCCAATCCAAGCTGAGCGGGCTAATGCCCCACACTACTGGCGGCCTTCTCAGCGTCGCCTCGCCGGCGCGGGACACCGCTCCAAGTCGACAGAGCGGGGCTGGCTCAAGAGCACCAGCCCCGCTCCCAAGGTAACGACTACGTGCGATAGGTCGCCCAGGTAGCACCTCGTTCGCCGACCGGAAGCTGCTGCCAGGCCTGCGCCAGGCCTGCCGCCGCAGCCACAGGTGTAATCTGCCCCGCCAGCATCTCGGGTAGCAGCCTGCTCCCGGCATTGACAACCCCGACCTGGGTCACGTTGTCCAGCATTGGGTAAACCGTCATGTGATCCTTGGCCGCAAAGGCCAGCATCTGCTGGCTGAGCGGATTGGAGGGCTGCACCCCTTTGACATCAGTGATCAGGCCGCTGCCGTCCACGATCTTAGCCGCCTGCGGAGTGGTCAAGAACTTGAGGAACTCGGCCGCCTGAGGCTTGTGTTGTGAATAGGTGGTCATCGCGAACCCATCACCGGGGTACTGCACCACTCCGTGAATGGGAGTGTTCGAAAATGGTGGTACGAAGGTGCCGAGGTTGCTCCCCATGGCCTTATAGAGCAGGCTCAGGTCCCAGTTCCCCTTGATCAGCATCGCGGACTTGCTTTGCTCGAACGCAATCAGCGATCCGATCGATGTAATCACATCTTTGTTGGTGTAACCATCCGCGTAGAGGCTGGCCCACCGTGCCAGTTGGGACGTAACAATTCCACTAGTCCATGGGATCTTGCCGTTGTAGAGGTCCTGCCATTGGGCAAGTGAGAGTGCTCCGATCATCATGTAGCTGAGGTCATAGTAGGGATAGAACTCGCCGCCCAAGTCCTGTGACCCGGCCCCATAATAGAGGCAGTTAGTGCCTATAGCCTTGAAGGCTTGACAGTCGGTGAATAACTGCGACCAGGTCGTGGGTGGCTTGGCGATACCCGCTTTGGCGAACAGCGCCTTGTTGTAGAAGCCGATGTAGAACTGGTTTTCGAGTGGGATCACGTAGGCGCCGTTGGCGGTGTTGAACCCGGGTGCGACCCAGCGCATTCCCAGCATGTTGGCCAGGTCACTCTTGGGGACCCACGACTTCAGATTTTCCAGGTAACCCTTGTACTGCAGCGTGAAGAGCCCTGTCCACATCACGGCCAGGTCAGGGCCGGTGCGGGAGATTGCGGCTGCCTGGAGTAGCGCGAAGTAGTTGCTCGCCGGTTGAGCGACGATCGAAATATTGATGTTGGGATGCAGCTTCTCAAAGGCACGCACCAAGCTAGAGGTGGCGGTCGCGTTGGCCTCGGTGCCGTAGTTCTGCCAGAGGGTGAGGGAAACTGGCGCCCCGGATGTGGGGCTGGAACTGGGGGAGCTGGTTGAGGCTCCGCAGGCGCTCACGAGCAGAGCGAGCCCGATCGCCGCCACCCCAAGGCGCGTCGATCGCCCCGCAACAAATCGCCGCATTGTGTAGACTCCCATCTACAGACCTCCTCGTGCGGAGCTAGGGGCTCCAGTGTTTTGGTGGTAACGGGGTCTTAGAGTGGCGCTGAGTGCGCCTCGGACGATAGTTGTTTGTCTCAGTTGTTGCCCTCCGGAGTCGCGGCCACTTTCATCTCCTGCCACGCCATGCTTGAACTGCCGGGCAGACCGATGCAAAGGTCGAGGGGACCGGGCCCCAGCCGGTCGTGGCTGCCAGGGCGTGAAGTGGGGCACACGTGGATCGGCAAGGACCCCAGCGGTTGCGGCTGATTCGGTGCCGGGCTCCGCGGCGCTGCCCCAGAGCGCGCGGGAGAGCTCATGCGAGGATCACCTCGATGCCCGCTCGGCGCACTTGAGTCACTAGGTCGGGATCGGCTCGCTGGTCCGTGACCAGCACGTTGATAGCCTCCAAGGGGACGATAGGCGTGAACCCGGCCCGGCCCAGCTTGGTGGCATCGGCCAGCGCCACTACCCGCCGGGCGCTGGCGGCAAAGGCAGCCCCCACTTCTGCGATCAGCATGTGAGGGGTGGTCAAGCCGCCCTCCAAGGTGAGTCCATCGCAGCCGAGGAAGGCCACGTCAGCGGTCAGGTCACGCAGGTTGGCAAGGGTAAGCGGGCCGACCGAAGCCCGGTGCGTGGGCAGGTACAGACCCCCTAGGCAGATCAAGTGGGGTTGTTCCCAGACGCTCACCTCTTCGACGACCGGTAGTGAGTGCGTAACTATGGTGATGGCGTCGGAGACCCGGAGAGGCTCAGGTACTTGGGCCGCCAACTGCGCCACAGTGGAGCCCGAATCAAGCAGGACCGCGTCGCCGACTTGGATCAGCGTGGCTGCCCGCTCGCCGATGCGCTTCTTTTCGGCGAGGTTCTCGTGGGCACGCGCAAGGACGCTGGCGCTGATCCCGGCGCTCAAGTGACTGACAGCACCTCCGTGAACGCGGCGCAACCTGCCGGCTTTCTGCAAGATGGTCAAGTCGTGCCGTATGGAGGTGTCGGTGACCCCAAACCGAGCCGTCAACTCCGCCACACTCACAGTCTGGCGCTCGTGCAGCAACTGGGCGATGAAGTTCCGGCGCGCCTGGGCAGGGATCAGACTCGACATGATCTCAGACCCGGCTCGCGGGCGCCTCCGTCGCCCGCCCCCGATGGTGGCCGACCCGGGCAGCCGCCCGGCAGGGGCCGGCGAAGGCGGGCGCCGCGCACAGGGGCGGCCAGACTGCGACCTCGGTCAACTCCGGGACGGGCCAACGGCCAACTCGCCCCAAGGAACGCCAAGCCCGCTCTCTCGACGCCTCTTGGGGGGCAGTTGGAGCCGACCGCCGAAATCCGGGCACGGTTCAATCGGTTTGCCTTTGCCAGGACTTGCGTCATTACTTCGGAAACCTTATGATCGGGTTGCATACGGTCACACAGAGATGCTATCCAGATAGGTTACGAATGTCAAGCGTATCCATATACAAGGCTCCCTCGTCTCACCCGTTGAAGTTGAGTGAGACGCTGTGTATTATGATGAAAGTCGAAGTGCGGGCGTAAGCTGAGAGCTGGTCGGACCAAAAGTATTCGTAAGCTTCCCAACGACCGGCCGGAGGAGTAGCCCTTTGGGCGATTAGGTCCGGCCCGACTTGGTTCTGTCGACAGATCCTGAAATTTGGAGGGGTGCCTGGTGACCACTGGAGAGGAGATTAGGCTCGCACGGCTGTTCGACGAGGGCCAGAA
Organism: bacterium; assembly: GCA_021817025.1. The sequence goes on along the minus strand of JAKAWF010000035.1, from coordinate 5,356 downwards.
TGCGGTTATCGTGGCGCTCGACCACGGTCTCTACAACGGCCCGCTTCCCGGCTTCAACGACCTCCCGACCGCTGTTCGGAGCCTGGGCGCGGCCGACGCGATCCTGCTGAGCCCTGGCATGGCCAGCCACGCGCGTCACGTGTTCGCGCACCGGGGTGCCCCCGCCATGATCGTCCGCCTGAACTGGGGCACCCAGTACGCGACCCAGTGGCAGTACCACGAGAGCAGAAGTGTCCCGGTGCTGTCCGCCGCCGAGGCCGCGGCGCTGGGCGCCGATCTCGTTCTGGTGGGAATGTCGATCAAGACCGGCTCGGAGGCTGTGGATGCGGAGAACGTGGAGATGGTCGCCAGGTCGGTGAGCCAGAAGCGCGTTGCCGGCATCCCGCTGGTCGGCGAGGTTTACCCGGCCGGTCACGAGGACCTGTCCCCCGACGAGCGCCATGAGCAGATCGCCGTCGGCTGTCGGATCGTGAGCGAGCTGGGGGTCGACCTCGTCAAGACCTTCTACACCGGCAAACGGTTCGGCGAAATCGTCGACGCCGTTCCCGTCCCGGTGCTCGCCCTCGGATCTCGCAAACTGCCTCGTGAGCGGGACGCGCTCCAGCTGGCCGAAGAGGCGATCCACGCTGGTGCCCGCGGCGTGGTCTTTGGCAGAAACGTCATCCAGGCCGACGATCCTCAGCGCTTCTTGGCGGCCCTGCTCTCCGTCGTGAAGGAGGGCATGACCGCGGACGAGGCGGCGGACCGCCACCAGATCATTCGGGAGGCCATACCGGCCTGATGGGACTGCTCCTTGGCATCGACGCCGGTACCACCTCGCTCAAGGTGGGGCTGTTCGACCACACGGGCGGCGAGCTGGCGACCGCCGTCGGGGAGTACAGCCTGCGCACGCCCGAGCCCGCGAGAGCCGAGCTGGATCCCGAGTTGTACTGGGACTCGCTGGTTGCGGGGGTGCGACAGGCACTCAGCCGGGCGGGGGCCCGCCCGGCTGACGTTGACGCCTTGGCCGTGTCCAGCCAAGGCGAGACGCTGATCCCCGTGACGTCAGCCGGCGTCGCCCTGGGGCCCGCGATCGTGTGGCTCGACAATCGCGCCGTGGAGGAGGCGCGCCAGCTCGCGGAACAGTTCGAGTGCGCCACCGTCTACGCGGTCACCGGTGTCCCCACCATCGTGCCCACCTGGCCCGCCTGCAAGCTGTTGTGGTGGAAGCGCCACGATCCCGATCTCTACCGGAGCGCCTCCCACTTCCTCCTCGTCGAGGAATTCCTTCTCCACCGGCTGACCGGCCGCTTCGTGACCGAGGCCGGCGTCCAGTCGACGTCCCTCCTGTACGACATCGTCCGGCACACCTGGTGGCAGCCGATGCTCGATCTCCTCGACCTGTCGTCAAGCCGGCTCGGGGATCTCGTGGCCCCCGGTGAGGCGGTGGGGCCGCTGCTGCCCGGAGCCGCCCATGCCCTCGGCCTCCGGCCCGACGTCCTCGTCATCGCCGGCGGCATGGACCAGGGGGCCGGTGCGGTCGGGGTCGGCAACGTGATGCCCGGCCTGCTATCGGAGAGTACCGGGGGAGCGCTTACGGTGCAGGCATCGATCGACCACCCGGGCGACGATCCCAGCGGGCAGACGCCGGTCTACGTCCACTCTGCTCCCAACACCTATCTTTACTGTCCCGTCGGTCCCACCGGAGGGATGGCACTCACCTGGTTCCGTGACCACTTCGGTCAGTCGGAACTCGCTCGCGCCGAGGCCAGCGGCGGTGCCACCAACGCCTACGAGCTCCTGGCTGGCCTAGCGGCGGATGTCCCGCCCGGAGCGGATGGCCTGACGATGCTCCCGCATCTCTCCGGTGCCTTCAGCCCTGAATACGAGCCCGCCGCCCGGGGCGTGTTCTTCGGCTTCACCCTCGGACATGGCCGGGAGCACTTCGTCAGGGCGGTCATGGAAGGGGTCGCTTTCATGCTCCGCCGAAATGTCGACCTTCTCCGAGGCCTTGGGGTCAACGCCCATGAGGTGTGCTCTCATGGGGGCGGGGCTCGGAGCCCCCTCTGGAATCAGATCAAGGCCGACGTCTGCGCGCTGCCGGTGGTGACACTCCAGGGGACAGAGGCTGCCGTGCGAGGCGATGCGATGCTGGCCGGGTTGGCGGCCGGGGCCTTCACCGACTTGGCCCAGGCGTGTGACGCGGCAATCCGCCCTCGCGCGCGGTTTGAGCCGGACGCCCACACCGGGAGGCTCTACGAGGCTGCCTACCACCGCTATGTCGACCTTTTCGAGGCGGTCCGACCACTCTTTCGCTGGCCAGAGACCTCCATCGAATCAGCGCAGCACAGCAACCAGTCGGCCCCTCGGACCGACGATGTGGGGAGAAGGTGACATGACCACCAAGACAAAGATCGGGGTCCTGACGATGGCGCTCCTCGAGGATGCCTACAACAAGACCGCCCACATGCGGCCCGCGGCCACAGAGACCGCTGGCCACATTGCGCACGCACTCGAGCCCTACGGCGTGGTTGTCCACCCCGGTTTGGTGGAGGACGAGGCCCAGGCCGCGACCGCGGCCCGCCTCTTCAATGCCGAGGGCGTGGACATCATCGTCGCGGTGGAACTTGCGTACACCAAGGGGCTGGTTCCGATGCGTTGCCTCCTCGATACCACCGCTCCGGTGCTGGTCTGGAACACGCAGCAGATCGGCCACCTCAAGGAAGAAGACGGTTTCGACGTGGTGATGCTCAACTCGGGTATGGCTGGTATGCCAGAGCTGACCGCCGCCCTGACCCGCACCGGCCGCGAATTCTCCATCGTCACCTCGCGCTTCGACGATTCCCAAGGCAGAGACAAGGTCGCCACGGCGATCCGTGCCGCCGGCCTAAGGCATCGATTGCGGACCGCCAGGGTTGGCCTGGTCGGGCACCCGTTCGAGGGAATGACGGATCTCATGTTCGACCAGGTCTCCATGCGCCAGTCGGTCGGACCCGTGGTCTGGCCGGTCGAGCCCGAGACGATCGCGGTGCGCTTCGGTGAAATCTCCCAGAGGGATGTGGACCAGGTGGTCGCCTCCGAAAGGGCGCGGTACCGCGTCGATATGGACCCGGCACTCTTCGAACGCTCGGTCCGCCTCGCCTTGTCCTTGGAAGCAGTCGCCCGGGAACAGCAGCTCGACGCCTTCACCGCTTTCGATCAGGTCTGGCTGACAGATCCCCGCGTGGGGGTCATTCCCTCATATGGCACGGGTCGGCTCTGCGAGGTTGGGATCGCAACCGCTCCTGAGGGCGACGCCGCCACCGCCATCGCCCAGCTGACCCTCCAAGAGCTGGCCGGCCAAGCCACGACACTGGAGAACTACGTGATCGACTTCGACAACAACGCGGTCATGTTCTCCCACGATGGTCACGGCAACCCCGCCCTGGGGACGCCTGGAGCCGTTTCGGTCAAACACTCCATCTACTACCAGGGCAGGCATGGCTACGGAGCCGGCTTCGAGTTCGCCTATGCCCCAGGGCCGATCACCAACCTGGCCATTGTCACCGTGGGGGACAACCGGTGGCGCTTCGTGATATCCGAGGGAGAGTTGCTCCCGCTGGAACCCCGGCCCATCTCGGCGCCCCAGGCTCTCTTTCGACACGACACGTTGAAAGTCGACGAGTGGTGCAATACCTGGCTCCGGGCAGGAGCGGCTCACCACATGGGGGGGGCGCCAGGCCGCTGGACCCCCGACCTCCTCGAGTTGGCGCGCATGCTGGGGGTCGAGGCGGTGGTCGTCTGATGGTCAGCACGAGCCGTCCCCGGCACCATTGGTCACTCAAGGTGCCGTGCCGCAGGCTAATCGCCCCGCCGCAGGAAGGCCTCCCCAGGTGCCCAAGTGTACGCGGGAGTTGAGATCACTCCGCCCTTCTTCGAGGTCGGGCCCAAGGCCTACATGTACGGGTCGGAGATTGTCCACCTGGCGATCCGTGCCGACGCTCTAAGTGAACAGTACGGCGTCCAGATTGTCATCACGCCGCAGGACGCCGACCTCGGCGCCGTCGCACAAAACGTCGAGAGGGTGCTCGTCTTCGCCCAGCACATGGACTCGCTCACGCCAGGGCGGGGCGTCGGTTCAGCGCTCCCGGAGGCGTTGAGGGCGGCCGGGGCAGTGGGCGTTCTCCTGAACCACGCGGAGTGCCCGGTGTCTCAGGAGGACCTGGCTCGCATCATCAGCCGGGCGGACGAAGTCGGCCTCGCAACGCTGGTCTGCGCAGATGATGCGGCTGGCGCCGCGAACATCGCCCGTCTCGGACCGAACGCGATCATAGTCGAAGCACCAGCCCTCATCGGCACCGGCAGGCCGGCCAACGCCACCAGCGCCGACATTGCTGAGGCTGATGGCGCCATCTGGCGGGTCAACCCAGCGATCCGCGTCTTGCACGCGGCAGGCATTGGCAATGCCAAGGACGTCTATGACGTCATCGCAGCGGGCGCACAGGGGACCGGATCAAGCAGCGCCATCTTCACCGCCAACGACCCAGAGGGGGTGCTGCAGGCAATGATCAGGGCCACCAGAGAAGCTTGGGACGCACGCACAAGAGGAGAGGCAACAGCATGACGGTCTACCACGAAACGTTCACCATGCCATCCGGGAGAGCTCCGAGCTTCCGTGACATCACCGCAGAGGTCGGGAGCGTCCTGGCCAGGTCCGCGATCCGGCAAGGGTTAGTTGTCGTTTTCTCCCAGCACACCACCTGCAGCGTTCTGATCCAGGAGGCGTCAGACGACATCGACTACTGGGGCACCGAGCTCCTGATGCAAGACCTGGTAACGGTCCTTGAAGGGCTCATCCCCACCTGCCGAACCCAGGGGCAGTACCGGCACCCAGGACCCAGGCACATCGAGGCGGCACTCAGCCGCCAGGAGCAGCCCGCTTGGTCGCTGAACACCGACGCCCACCTCCGCTCGGTCCTCCTTGGCCGATCGCAGTCGATCCCGGTAGAGGATGGCGCGATGGTACTGGGTGACTTCGGGCGGATCTACTTCGCCGACTTCGACCACACGCGTTCACGTGAGCGCATGGTCCGAGTCCAGATAGTCGGAGAGTAGCTGCCGCATAGCAAGCCGGGCAGAGGAGCTGCCCGTTTCCCCGCCCACCGCCTCGGCTCAAGGAGACTGGCAGGGTCGATCTGCTCGAAGACGGTCCCATCGTGCGACCCGATCCAGGCAGGGCAGGAGGGACTCCGGAGTCGGGCGTGTATTTCCGGCTCTTGTGCTGTTTCCGTGGGTCGATGGTGATCTCAAAGTGAGTGCAGAGAGACCCTTGGCGGGAACCTGAGGGCAGGCATCGGGTGCGGGAATCCACGCGGCCAACGGGCGGAGGCGAGACGTT
>JAKAWF010000419.1 GCA_021817025.1 bacterium | reverse complement strand
CGTCGGAGATGGTGGGCAGCCTACTCAGGCATCCGGCGGCGGTCCACGCGGAGATCAAGCGCGACCTGCGTGACTTCCAGGACCCCTCGGGAACGGTGGCCAAGATGGCCGCTGACCGGCTCCTGCTAGGCGCTCTCTCGCAGCCGCCGGCCGAAGAGTAGCCAGCCTCGGGCCGGCCCGGAGACCCTCGAGGCGGGGCGGTTGAGACATACCCCTATGGGTATAATCCGGCCCGGAGCGGTGAGCTGCCGACGGCTCTGGGAGACCGAGGAGGAAGGAGATGGCGCTGATCGATGAGAGGACCAGGGAGGAGGTCGCCCGCCGGCTTCTGCCCCTCACGGAGCCAGTCTCCCTGACCCTGCGCTACGCCGCCGAAGAGAGCTGCCCCACCTGTCCGGAGAGCCGTGAGCTGGTGGAGACCCTGGGGGAGCTGGCACCCGGCAAGGTGATGGTGGAGCTGGTCGAGGCTGACCCGGGCCAGTACCAGCTTCCCCAGATCGAGGTATCGCGGCCCGGGGAGACACCGCGGGTGATGTTCCAGGGGCTGCCCAGTGGCTTCGAGTTCGCCACCCTGATCGACGCCGTGGAGCGGGTCGGCGGAGCGGGGTCCGGCTTCAGCGAGTCGGCCAGCCGACGGATCGATGGGCTGGACCACGAGGTTGAGGTGACCGTCTTCGTGACCCCCAGCTGCCCCTACTGCCCCTCCGCCGCCAGCCTGGCCAACCGGATGGCGCTGGCGTCGGAGAAGGTCCGAGCCCGGACCGTCGAGGCCAACGAGTTCCCTGAGCTCTCACAGCGCCACGGGGTTCGTGGTGTGCCGCACACGGTGGTCAACGGCGGCCGCTCCTTCGTGGGGGCCCTGCCCGAGGAGCACTTCGTGGAGCGGGTGCTGTCCCTGGCGGCTGCCTCCCAGGTCTCGGCGTGAGCACCGGGGAGTACGCGTTCTCGGCCATCGTCCCACTTCCGATCTCGGAGGCGGAGGAGGCGGTGCGGCGGGAACTGGCGGCCGAGGGATTCGGGGTCCTCACCGAGATCGACGTGCGCGCCACCCTGCGGCAAAAGCTGGATCTGGAGTTCCGGCCCTACCGGATCCTCGGTGCCTGCAATCCCGCTCTCGCCCATCGGGCGCTCCTGGCGGACCCCGTGGTGGGCGTCCTCCTCCCCTGCAACGTGGTGCTGGAGGAGGTGGAGGCCGGCTCCACCAGGGTTCTCTTCATGGAGCCGCTGGCGCTGATGAGCGGAGCCGACGCCGAACTCGAGTCGGTGGCCAACGAGGCGTCGGAGAGGCTCCACCGGGTGGCGGGCAGGCTGCCGGCAGCGGCCGGCTGACGAGGAAGGCGGCCCGGCCTACCCGAGAGAGGGGCTGCCGCCGCTCGCCCAGGGCCTCATGAGGCGCCGGCGGCCAGGGTGCTGGTGGATGTCAGTTTCACCGACGTCCCCAAAAGCGGCTCCAGCGGGTGGGCTACGTACGTGACTCTTACGGTGTAGCCGGTGGGACTGGCGATGCCCCCCTGTACACAGAGCTCCACCTGAGCGGCCTGGCCGGCGGGAATCTGCGTCAGCAGGGTGTTGCCACTGCGGCAGAAGGAGTTATTGCTGGCCCGGCAGAGGGGGTTGGGGTCCACCGGCAGGATGTTGGCGGCGTGCTGGGCGGCCTGCTGCACCGAGACAGGCGTGCCCGTGGCACATCCGCCGCTGAGAGAGAGGCGCTGGCCGCTGAAGCTGACCACGATCGCCTCCCGGGCGCCGCCCTGGGCGGCGTCGTTGACCGCCGAGGACTGGAAGAACAGCCATCCCGCGGAGATAACCCCGAACAGCAGGGCGAAGAAGATCGGTGCCACCAGGGCGAACTCCACCGCGCTCTGACCTCGCTCCCGCATCTGGGGCACGGCTTAGCCCGTAAGGATGGCGCTGGACCCGAGGCCGGGCAGCGGGGCCCCGGTCCCGTCGATCGCCAGCTGGGTGTAGCCCTCGGTCTGGAACATGTCGACCATGGCCAGTCCGTTGATCGTGACCTCGCACCCCGTCGAGGTTTCGTATCCGGGTTGCCCGGGTCCGCAGGTGAAGTTGGTGCCCGCGGAACCGCCGGCGATCCCGTACCCGGCCAGCAGCATCCCGCCGGGGATGAACGGGACACCGGCCTCCCCGCCCCAGTACTGCTCGTTGCTCAGGTTCTGGCCGGAGGGGTTCGAGTCGTCGACCAGGACGCCGTCGAGGGTGATCTGGCTCGAGTCTCCGAGGCGGTTGTCCAGACCGATGTTGGCCATGGTGCCCGAGATCTGCCAGAGCAGGAACTGGTTGTAGGGGCCGTCCAGCGGCTTGCTCAGATTGACAGTTCCCTGGCCCCCGATGTAGATGGAGTCGTTCAGCCCCTGGCCCGCGCAGGAGACCGGGTACTGAGAGCACGAGACCTGGCCCGCCGACACCGGGTTGGCGTGGAAGCAGTCCGTCCCGCAGGCGGCGTTGTCGTCGGCGTTGCAGTTGGTCCCCGCCCAGGAGCTGGCGGTGTGCGACGCGCTGCAGCCGTAGAACTTACCCGCTGCGTTGTTGCAGATCTCATCGCCCTGAGAGTTGATGGTGCAGTTCTTGCTCCCGTAGCCGATGTAGGGCTCACCGTCCCCCACGTTGTTGGCGAGGGCGGTGTCGGGGATCGGCGCCGCGGCCACCAGGAGGACGCCTGTCCCGCTCACGGTGTCGCCCGATCCGGGCTCGATGGCCAACCCCTGGTCGAAGTAGAAGATGCCGGGCTGCGGCGGCACCGCGTTGGTGCCCAGCTCCTGGCTGCAGTTGTCGAAAACGGCGTTCCCGGTGATCACCACCGGATTGGGGTAGACGCCTGGGTAGTAGGTGGTGACCCCGCCGGAGGTCGAGGTGTGTCCGTCCAGGGAGGGGTCGCCGCAGCCGGCGTCTCCTGGGACGGGATTCTGGGGGCTGGCGGGCAGCTGGTTGGTGATCTGTCCCTGGCCGCTGCTGACCCAGCCGTTCACCCAGATGTCGGTGCTGACGTTGAGCGGTGAGATGTTGTTGGGGGGCTGACAGTGGATGTCGTAGGAGGGCGGGTTGGCGGCGGGGTTGGCCACCGGCCAGCTGGAGGGCACGACCCCTGAGTTCTTTCCGGCGGCCGCCGACTCGCTGCTTCCGCTGAAGCAGCCGTCCCAGGGGTTGCCCACGGCAGCGGCCGAGTACTCCAGCTGCCCCCAGTCGTACATCACCCCTCCCTGCTTGCCGTCGATGGTGTCTCCCTGGCCCCATGTGGAGCATGTGAGGGGGGCTCCCGTCGCCAGGCAGCCGTCCGAGTTGTTGTAGATGGTCCCCTGCACCTCGAACACCCCCTTGCCGGCCATGAGGATGGTGTGCGCGCCGTGCTCACCGAGCGAGGCGATGCTGGTGGTCG
>JAKAWF010000418.1 GCA_021817025.1 bacterium | reverse complement strand
GACCGGACGGTGGCAGTGCCCGTAGAGCAAGGGTGCCGCCGCCATCCGACGCGGTTGAGCCCCGCTGCTGGGAGCGACACCGCCTCCGGGGGTGGCGACCGCGGACAGAGCGGTCAGCTGCACGCGTGATGGCGGCCATGAGATTCTGGACGCTGGCGGCCAAATAACTGGACGCTGGCGGCCACGAGAACTGGACAGTGGCGGCCACGAGAACTGGACGCTGGCGGCCAACAAGATGGGCGGCAGTGAGCACTAGGTGCCCTCCTGGGTTTAGCTGGAGGTGAACAGCCAACCAGCACCCAGGAGGGACACGGTGAAGTTTGCAGAGGAAGCCATGGAGATACTCGAGGCGTTCGACCTGACCCGATCGTTGCGGGACGCTGCGGAGCTGGCGGGGTGCTCCCCAAGCACGGTGGCGCGCTACGTGGAGTTACGGGAAGTGGGGGGACTGCGGGCGGAACCAGTACGGCGGCAACAACTGCTGGATGAGTACCGGGAGAAGGTGGAGGAGTGGGTGGTGGCCAGCCGGGGGAAGGTGCGGGCCGACGTGGCGTACCAGAAGCTGTGGGCGATGGGGTACCGGGGGTCGGAGCGGACGGTGCGACGCGCAGTGGCAGAGGCCAAGGTGGCGTACGGGAGGGGTCAGCGTCGGATATACCGGCCCTGGGTGGTCGAGCCGGGTCTGTGGTTTCAGTGGGACTACGGGGACGGCCCGGAGGTCGGGGGACAGCCGACGATCCTGTTCTGCGCCTGGCTGGCCTGGTCACGGTACCGGGTGTTCCTGCCGATCCTGGACAAGGCGCTGCCGACGGTGATCGGCAGCCTGGATGCGGCGCTGCGCCGGTTCGGGGGCTGTCCCACTTATGGGTTGACCGACAACGAGCGGACGGTGACGGTGGAGCACGTGGCCGGGATCCCGGTCCGGCACGCGACCATGTTGGCGGTGGGTCGGCACTATGGGGTTAGCTTTCGGACCTGCATCCCATACGACCCGGAGTCGAAGGGAGGGTCGGAGTCGACGGTCCGGGTGGCCAAGGCGGACCTGGTCCCCACCGAGGCCAACCTGCTGGACAGCTACAAGCATCTGGAGGAGTTGGAGGCCGCCTGCATGGAGCAGGAGGAGGTGGTGAACAGAAGGCCGCACCGGGTGACACGGCGGGCGCCGGCGGAGATGCTGCTGGAGGAGCGTCAACGGCTGCACCCGCTACCGGAGACGCCGTACACGGCGGCTTTCGGGGTGAGCCGCCCGGTGGGGCAGACAACGCCGATGGTGACCTACGAGGGAGGGTCGTACTCGGTCCCGGAGAGCCTGCTGGGAGAAGCCGTGTGGGTGCGGGCCCATGGTGAGGAGGTGGTGCTGGTGCATGTGGGACGCCAGGGGCCGGTGGAAGTGGCCCGGCATGCGCGGACCACCCCTGGGAACCCACGGGTGAACGAGGCGCACTTCAAGCCGCGGCAGAGTGACCCATTGCACCGGCAGCCTCGGGCCCGGACGGCGGAGGAGGCGGAGTTCTTGCAACTGGGCCCGGCCGCCGCTCTTTGGTTGACCGAAGCCGCAGAGGCCGGCGCCAGCCGGGTGCGGGCGAAGATGGCGGAAGCGGTGGGACTGGGGAAGCTCTTCAGCCCGGGCGCGGTGGGGGAAGCGCTCCAGCTGGCGGCCGAGAGCGGCCGCTTCGGGGAAGGCGACCTGGAGTCGATCCTGAGGCATCAAGCGACCATGCAGGGGGGCTCGGCCGCCCGCGCGTCTGACAGCCACAGCCTGCAGGAGGGCACTGCCGCCTGGGCAGTGCTGGGGAAGTGACGATCCCCCTCCAGGCGCCACCCATGCCTGACGACGTCGACGAGTTGTTGCGGCGGCTGCGCCTTCCCCACCTGCGCCGGCTGGCGCCGGAGGTGCTGGCCACCGCCCGTGCCCAGCGCTGGGAGCCCGCCGAAGTGCTGCGGGTGCTGCTGACGGAGGAGGTGTCAGGGCGGGAGCGCTCGGCCACTGCGACCCGGCGTGAGGCGGCAGGGTTTCCCACCGGCAAGACCTTCTCCGGCTGGGATCCCCAGCTGAGCTCCATCCCCCGCCCCACCCAGGATGCGCTGGCGACTCTGGAGTGGGTGCGGCGGCGGGAGAACCTTGTGATCTGCGGGCCCTCGGGTACGGGCAAGAGTTATTTCCTAGAGGCGCTGGGGCAGGCGGCTGTGGAGGCCGGCCTGAAGGTGGCCTGGCTCACGCTGGAGGCGTTGGGGGTTCTGGTGCGGCGGAGCCGGGCGGACGACTCGGTGGCCAGGATGGTGCAGCGCATCCTGCGCAGCGACCTAGTCGTGATCGATGACGTGGGGCTTTTGCCGGTCAGTCCCGACGCGGCCGAGGGGTTGTACCGAGTGGTCGACGCAGCCTACGAGCGCCGCAGCGTGGCGGTCAGCTCCAATCTGCACCCGGCCGGGTTCGATGAACTCATGCCCAAGACCCTGGCCACCGCCACCGTGGACCGGCTGATGCACCACGCCCACCTCTGTGTTACCTCTGGGGAGAGCGTCCGGCTGGCCCAAGCCACCGCCGGCACCGGGGTCCAACCGCTGCCAGGGGCGGACACTTTCTCGCCGCAGCCGTTGAGCCAAGGCAGACGGCGACATCTCGGAAATGAACCGTGAGCACCCGCCAGGCCACCAACCTGCCGGTCGAAGCTGCTCTTGCCGCCTATCGCCAAGAGTGGGAAGCGACTGCTGGGCCTTCGCGACCAATGCTCACCGCAGCTGAGCAACCTTCAGCGAACCAGCAGCCCTCCAATCCCATTTGTGACGACTCGCGTGACGGCTCAGACAGCCCAGGAGGCCGCCGTTGCCCGATCTGTGCCTCCCAGATCCTCTCCTCGAGAGCCAGGTTCTGCTCCGGAACCTGCCGTCAGGCTGCGTGGCGACGGCGCCACGCGGCACCATCGGTCGAGTCCGTCAAGCTGCCACCACTCCGGCCAAAGGTCTACGAGTGCCCCGAGTGCGAGCAGCGCTACCTTGGCGAGTGGCGCTGCCCTGACTGCAATCTATTCTGCCGTGGGCTGGGCCATGGCGGCCCCTGCCCGCATTGCGACGAACTCGTCGTGGTCGCGGAGCTGCTGGGAGAGGTGAGCCGATGACCACTCCCACGACTCGGAGCCGCTCATGCTTGCCATCAGGGCTCACGGGGAGGCCCAGGACATCCGCCACCCTTGAACGGCATCTCCCCAACTTCCACGATGTCCACCCCTCCTCCCCGGACCCCTCCTCCCATTCCTACTACGACTACGTTTCCACAGCCCGGAATGACCTTGTTGGCCGCCACTGTCCAGTTCTCGTGGCCGCCAGCGTCCAGTTCTCGTGGCCGCCACTGTCCAGTTTTCCATGTCCCTTGACACAGCAGCCGAGTTGTCCCCC
>JAKAWF010000417.1 GCA_021817025.1 bacterium | reverse complement strand
GATGTGGCAGGTGGTGTGCGGACCGTTCAAGATCAGCCAGTTCCAGACGAGTGGGTATCTGAAGATGGTTCCCAACCACAACTATTCCGGCTCGCCCAAGCCGAAGATCTCAGCGCTCGTGGAGGAGCCGTTCACCAGCGACACCTCGGAGTTCAATGCCCTGCACAACGGCAACATCACCATCGGGTACATCCCGCGGGCCGACCTCGGCCAGCGACCCGCCCTCAAGCGCCTGGGCTACGACTTCGCACCCTGGTACTCCTTCTCCGACGCCTACATGCTCTACAACTTCACCAACACCACCGTGGGGAGCATTTTCAAGCAGCTCTACTTCCGCCAGGCCTTCCAGTCCCTGGTCAACCAGCCCCAGTACATCAAGGACTTCTACGGCGGCTTTGGCACGATCAACAACGGCCCGGTCCCCGGTTATCCACCCAACAACCCCGACGAGAGCCCGCTGGAGCGCCACGGGCAGTACTACCCATTCGACCCTGCGAAGGCGGTCAGGCTCCTGCGCGACAACGGCTGGAACGTGGTGCCCCAGGGTGTCAGCACCTGCGCCCATCCCGGGAGCTCCACCGGTGACTGCGGCAGCGGCATCAGCGCGGGCGAGCCGCTCACGATAAAGCTGCTCTACGCCAATGGATCGACCGCGCTCACCAACGAGATGGAGGCGATGCAGTCGGAGATGAAGGCCGCGGCCGGGATCAACCTCCAGCTCTCGACCGAGACCGGTTCGGACGTCTTCGCCACCACCCTCAACAACTGCACCTACAAGACCCCGTGCAACAACTGGGAGATCGCCGACTGGGGCGCGGCCTGGGTGTACTCCCTGGACTACCTGCCCACCGGAGGGGAGATCCTCGCGACCGGCGCCTCCAGCAACGGCGGCGACTACTCCAACCCCATCAACGACGCCAACATCGCCGCCAGCCACGTCGCGCCCACCGCCAAGGCCGAGGTGGCGGCACTGTTCAAGTACGAGGACTTCGTTGTCCGCCAGCTGCCCCTGGTCTGGCTGCCCAACACCCCCTATCAACTGACCGTGTACAAGAGCAACCTCAAGGGTTTGCTTCCCCAGGGTGTGTACGAGGAGATCTATCCCCAGTACTACTCCTTCGGCTGATGCCCGCCGGTAGGCCGGAGGGCTAGACCGACGTTGGGGCTGCCGCCCGGCACGCGCCGGGCGGCAGCCCTTCGCTCACGGGACCGAGTCGCTGTCAGCCGCGTAGCGTCCGCGTCCCACGGAGGCCCTACGCGTCAGCCTCAGAGGAGGCGTCGGCGGACCTCGTCCTCAGGCAGCTTCCGCACGGTCCTGCCCGCGAAGCCGTGTTCGGATGAAGCCTGGAAGAGGGCGTCGAGGATCCCCTCCTCGGTGGCTTCGACCGCGGCCCTGAAGAATTCGTCCATGAGGTCGTTCCGCAGCACCGGCTGAGCGTGCCATGGAGACTCCCGGTCGTCCCGGAAGCCGACCGTGGACAGCGCCAGAAACAGGTCGCCACTCCCGTGGGCGCCCTGGCTTCCCACTCGCGCCATGCCCAGGGCGGACCGCTGCGCCAAACGCCTCAGCTGATGGTGCCCCAGGGGGGCGTCGGTGGCCACGATGACCACCAGCGAGCCTGCGGGCGGCTCGACCAAACCGGAGTCCCGCACCACCTCCCCGGGCAGGTGCCCGACGGGGCGGCCGGCGACGATCAGATCCCCAGCCCGACCGAAGTTCACCAGGCACAGTGTGCCCAGGTGGTAAACCTCGGAGCTGAACTCGACTCGGCGGGAAGCGCTGCCGACGCCGCCCTTGAACCCGAAGGACACCATCCCAGTGCCGGCGCCCACCGCCCCCCACTCCCCCTGGGCCTCACTGGCAGCCGCGATCGCCTCGCTCACATGGCCCGGCTCCAGCGGTGGATGGCGGGTGTCCGACAGCCACATGTCGTCGCACTCGGCGACAACCCCCAGGCAGGGTTCACGGGTCACACCCAGCTCGGGGCAGATCCGGAACATGTGATCGGATAGACCCTGCAGCACAGTAGGCAGGGCAGCAGTCCCTGTGAGGGCCACCGGGGTCTCCAGCGCTCCCCACTCGTTCACCTGGTGCAGACCGGTCAGCTCACCGGTGCCGTTGAAGACGACCCCCGCGGCCGGCAGGCACTCCTTCGGCATATCGGCCGAAGGGACAAGCACCGTGATGCCGGTTCGGGCAGAGAACGGCTGGTCGCGCCTCACGGTCAGATGGCCGACTCTAATCCCCGGGACGTCGCAGATGGTGTTCTTCAGCCCCGGAGAGATGCTCCAGCGCGCGGCGCCCCACGCGCGAGGTCCCGGCTTGTGCGCCCCCGTGGCCATCGCAGCGCCGACTACCGGAGGCTGGCCGGCGCTGTCGGGAAAGGTCTGAGCTCTCCCTGGCGATCGTCCGGCTCTCGGAGCAAACTTGACACGCCTCCATTTTGAATCCAGAATCCAACAACATGCAAGTTCCTCCGGCCCGGCGGTGGCTGCTGGCGACCGGGCTCGGTTGGGATTGATTTGGGGGTCCGTGGTGCCTGTCCGGTCTGATGCGGAAAGCGGCCGGGTCCCATCCGGGCTGCGATCGGCAGCCGGAGCCTCGGGTATCACGGACGCCCCCGGGACCCAGAAGCAACGTCCAACGCTCCCGGTATCGACGGATTCCGGCTCACCCCCGCCGGGCGGCACACATAGGAGATGCCCATGAGAATCGATGAGCGCCATCGGGCCGCGGTCATGGGGGTCCAACCCATGGAGACCGAGCTTGAGATAGTCCGCGGAGAGGGACCATACCTGTACACCGCGGACGGTCGTCGCCTGCTCGACCTCGCATCCGGTATCGCTGTCAACGCGGTCGGCTACTCCCACCCCAAGGTGCTGGCGGCGATCGAGAGCCAGCTGAAGCGGCACCTTCATCTCTACAGCGGCACCGGGTACCAGCCGGTCCTGGTCGACTACGCCGAGGCGCTCTGCCACGAGCTCCCGTCCTCCTATCGGATCTTCTTCGGCAATTCGGGAACCGAGGCGGTGGAGGCGGCGATCAAGCTGGCTCGCTTTGTGAGTGGCCGGCCGGCGGTGATCGCCTTCCGGGGCGCCTTCCACGGCAGAACCCTCGGGGCACTGAGCCTGACCGCTTCGGCGGCGCGGTACAGGTCCGGATACGAGCCGCTGCTGCCCTCCGTCTACCACGTGGACTACCCTGCGCCGACCCGGCTCGGACTATCTCCAGAAGGAGCCCTCGCCCATGTGCAGGGGCAGATGAAGAACCTCCTGGAGGCGGAGGTGACGCCGGAGCGCGTCGCCCTGGTGGTGGTGGAGCCGATCCAGGGCGAAGGGGGTTATGTCATCCCGCCGGATGAGTTCCTGGGCTGGCTGCACGGCCTGTGTCGCCGCCATGGGATTCTGCTCGCAGTGGACGAGGT
>JAKAWF010000416.1 GCA_021817025.1 bacterium | reverse complement strand
GCCAGGCGCAGAGGTGTCAACCCGGGCTGGCCAGTCCCCGGCGCACCAGGTCCCGCAGCACCGCGATGAAGGCCGGGTCGTCGTTGGGCATCGCCGTCCGGGATATCGTGACCCCGAGCTCGGCGGCCGTCTGCTGCGCCTCAACGTCCAGGTCGTAGCGGACCTCGAGGTGGTCGGCCACGAAGCCGCAGGGGCACACCAGGAAGTCCCTGGTTCCCTCTGAGGCCGCCTGCTTGACCACCTCCAGCAGCTCCGGGCCGAGCCAGGGCTCACCCGCGTCCTGGGCGACGCTCTGCCAGCCGATGTCCCATCGGGGAAGGTCGAGGACCCCGGCCACCGCGGCGGCGGTCTCGCCGAGCTGGTCTGGGTAGGGATCGCCCATCCCGCGCAGCCGGGCGGGCAGGCTGTGGGCGGTGAAGATCACCAGGGCCCGCTCGGCCCGATCTCGGTCAAACTCCGACAGCTTCGAAGAGATGGCCGTCGCCAGCCAGGAGAGGTAGGACGGCTCGAGGTGCCAGTCCTCGACGAAGCGGATCTCGAGAGGGCTTCCGGCGCTGGCGGCCCTGGCGCGCTCCACGTAACCGGCGACGCTCATGCGCGAATAGTGGGGGGCGAGCACCACCCCCACCGCCTCTCTGATCCCGGCGCTGACCAACCCTGCCACGGCGTCCTCGATGAATGGCGCGATGTGCTTCATCCCCACCGTCACAGACCAGCCGGGCCCGTCCTCAGATCGGAGGAGGGCTTGGAGTGCGGAGGCCTGGGCCAGCGTGATCTCGGTGAGCGGCGACCGGCCGCCTATCGCCTGGTAGCGAGCCTTGAGCTCGGCCAGCGCCTCGGGGCGTGGCGTCCTGCCCCCTCTCATGTGGGTGTAGTAGGGGAGGATGTCCTCGGGAGCTTGTGGGCTGCCGTAGGCCATGAGCAGCACGGCTTTGGTGGCGGCCGTCTCGGATGGGGCGGAGTCGTCGGTGGGTGAGAGCTTCACGCAACCTCCCTGCGGCATCTCGTCACGTCAATCTCGGAGCCCACTCTACCGGGCCGTCCAACTGCCCAGCGTTGCTAAAGTTGGCCGCGCGAGACCGCTGGGTCGGGGGCGAAGGCTTTTGGGCCTGGGGTCAGGGCTCGTATCCGTGCACGGGGTGGCTGGATGATGCGCGAACTGGGTGCGGCGTCGGGTGACCTGGCGCCCGGGGCAGAGCTGATGGAAGGCGCCTCCACGGTCCTCGGTCTTCCGAGCGAACGGCGGCGCGAGGCATTGGCGGGGCTGGGCCGTCCCCTGGTGCTCGAGCTGTTTGCCGCCATGGCTCGCCTCCGGGCCTTCGATGAGCGGGCCGTGATCCTGCAACGACAGGGGGTGATCGGTACCTACCCGACGTACTTTGGCGAGGAGGCCGTTCAGGCGGGCAGCGTGCTGGCCCTCGAGGACCGGGACTGGCTCTTTCCCACCTACCGGCAGAACTCGGTGGTGGTGCTCCGGGGCTGCCCTCCTGAGGTGCCGCTGCTCCTCTGGCGCGGTAACCCCGCGGGATGGCACGACGTGCAAGCTCTGCACACGGCCCCGGTCTGCGTGCCGGTGGCGACCAACTATCCGCATGCGGTGGGCGCGGCATGGGGCAGTCGACTACTCGGAGAGGCCAGCGTGGCGCTGGCGTACGGCGGTGACGGCTCGACCTCGGAGGGTGACTTCCACGAGGCCTGCAACCTGGCCGCCGTCGTCAGGGCGCCGGTCATCTTCCTGGTCACCAACAACCAGTGGGCCATCAGCACTCCGCTAAGACTCCAGACCCGGGTGGAACGTATCGCCGACAAGGCTTTCGCGTATGGGATGCCGGGGGTCCGAGTCGACGGCTTCGACGTCTTCGCCTGCTACCTGGCGGTCCGCGAGGCTGCGGCCAGGTCACGCCGTGGCGAAGGCCCAACCCTGCTGGAGGCCGTCGGTTACCGACTGGGGCCGCACGGCACCGCCGACGAGCCCTCGATCTACCGGGATCCGGAGTCCGCCCGGAGATGGGACGCATGGGAGCCGATCGGCCGGGCGGAGAAGGCGCTGGTGGACGCGGGCCTGGCCTCCTCGGATGAGCTCGCCAAGCTCGGCGCCGACGCCGCCGCGGAGATGCGAGCGGCTGGGGACCGGCTCCAGGACTTCCCAGTGCCCTCTATCGGGGAAGTGGCGACCCGCGTGTACAAGGACACCCCCTGGACTCTGGGTGCCGAGCGGCTGCGGGAGCCGAGCTTCCGGGAGGAAGGCTGAGGTGTCCCAGAGCGTGACCATGGTCGATGCCGTGGGCCGCGCCCTCGGCCAGATCCTCGAGGACGATCCCCGGGCCATCCTCCTCGGCGAGGACATCGGGGTCAACGGAGGCGTGTTTCGGGCGACGGCTGGGCTCCAGGAGCGCTTCGGCCCTGATCGGGTGGTGGACACCCCGCTCTCCGAAGCGGGGTTCGTGGGCGCGGCCATCGGGATGTGCCTGGTCGGCCTGCACCCGATCGTGGAGATCCAATTCGACGCCTTCGTGTACCCCGCCTTCGAGCAGCTGGCCTCACACGCGGCCAGGTTCCGCTGGCGCACCAACGGCGCCTACGGCCTCCCCCTGGTCATCCGCATCCCCTACGGTGGCGGGACCAAAGCCCCGGAGCTGCATTCCGACTCCCCGGAGACGCTCTTCAGTCACACCCCGGGACTACGAGTGGTCGCGCCGTCTGACCCCCTGTCGGCGGGCGAGATGCTGGTGGCAGCAGCCGCCTGCGGCGACCCTGTCATCTACATGGAGCCGAAGCGGCTCTATCGCCGGGGCCGAGTGGAGGTGCCGGATCGCTTCCAAGCATCGAGCCTTGACCTGGCCCAGGTGGTGCGCCCTGGAACTGACGTGGCGCTCCTGGCCCACGGGGCGATGGTCGAGGTGGCCATGGGGGCAGCGGAACACCTGGCGGAGCGGGGGGCTTCCGCACGGGTCGTCGATCTGCGCTCGCTCTATCCTCTCGATCGGGACACGCTTCTGCGCACCGCCACGGAGGTGGGCCGGGTGGTGGTGGTGCACGAGGCACCCCGTCACAGCGGACTTGCCGCCGAGGTGGCTGCCATCCTCCAAGAGGAGGTCGCCGACCACCTCCTGGCGCCCGTCCTCCGGGTGACCGGGATGGACATGCCCTTCCCCCTCTTCCAGCTCGAGGACCAGGCGCTGCCGTCGGTGGCCCGAGTGGTCAGCGCCGCCCGGGCCACCCTTGAGTACTGATGCCGCTCCCTGAGTTCCGGCTGCCCGACCTCGGCGAGGGGGTGGCCGAGGGTGAGGTGGTGGAGTGGCGGGTGCGCCCCGGGGATCGGGTGGAGCGGGATCAGGTGCTCTGCGTTGTGGCCACCGACAAGGCGACAGTGGAGCTGCCGTCGCCGTTCTCCGGGGTGGTGGGGGAGATCCTGGCTCCCGAGGGCCGGACGGTGA
>JAKAWF010000415.1 GCA_021817025.1 bacterium | reverse complement strand
GTTCGGTCTGAACCTGTGGCAGGGCCTCCTCTGCGCTGTTGGCGGAGTTGTGCTGTCGTTCCTCATCGTCGGGATCTTCAGCGTCGCAGGTAGGGACGGTGGCGCCCCGATGTTCACCCTGTCCCGCGCGGTTTTCGGGATGCACGGGAACCGAGTGCCCAACTTTGTAAGCTGGATATCTTTCCTCGGCTGGGAAAGCATCTCAGTCATACTGAGCACCCTGGCCCTGATCCCCTTATTGGGACGCATTCTGCCCATCGGGACTGTCCCGCTGGCACTCGTCTCTATTGTCCTTGTGGGAGGGCTGGTGGTCGTCATCGGCCTTCTGGGTCAGGCCACCCTTGTAGTGGTGCAGACTTGGGCTAGTTACGTCTTCGGCCTCCTGACTCTTATCGTGGTCGGCTTCTTGCTCACGGACACCAAGTGGCACGCTGTGCTCTCCTTGCCAGCTGGCTCCTGGACCAACGGGTTCATTCCCGCCTTTACAATCATCGCCGTCGGCACGGGGATCGGCTGGGCCAACGCGGCCGCCGACTACAGCCGATACATGCCCAAGCGCGCATCGAGGCGATCCATTGTTTGGGGTTCCACGCTCGGGGCCGCGATTCCCCTCTTGGTGCTGATCACAGCCGGAATGTTGCTCACCACCCGAGAGCCGAGTCTGGCGACCACTGGGAACCCAATCGGAGTGATCGAGTCCGCGCTCCCCGGCTGGATGGGGATGCCGTTCGTCTTGACTGCGGTTGTGGGGCTGATCGTGGAAGCCGACCTGAGCCTCTATTCGTCCGGCCTCAACCTGCTCAGTTTGGGGGTGAAAATCCAGCGCTACAAGAGCGTTGCCATCGACTCTGTGGTGATGGTGGTGGCGACCGTCTACGTGGTCGTTGTCGCCAAGAACTTTTTCAGCCCATTCGAGTCCTTCCTTGAGATTGTCGGGGTGGGCCTCGCGAGTTGGGCGGCAGTCTTCCTAGTGGACCAGATCTTCGTCCGATCGCGAGTCGGAGGATACGGCGATACCGTCCTTTACGATCCAGCTGGTAGTCAGGGGCTTACCCGGCGCGGGTGGAACGCACCTGCTCTGGTCGCCTGGTTTGCCGGTGCCGTTTGTGGCCTATTGGTGACCGACTCTCCCCTGTTCGTGGGCCCTCTCGCCAAGGGAATCTTCGCAACTTCGAGCCTGGAGATCTTCGTCTGCATGGGAGTCTCGGCGATTGTGTACGGTGCGTGGTCCGGTCTTGCCCTCAAGGCGAACCCTCAGGCACGGCCAGCCGATTCGTGACCCATCTAAAGCGTGCCGAGATAGCCTGGGCGGAGAGATAGCGGTGGGACCGGTAGCGGCTGGGCCGGTGGGGGATCGCGGGGGGTGGCTTCCTGTCGGGCAGCATCGTTTCATCGTTGCCGCGCAGGCTCTGGTCGACGTGCTCATGTACGTCTCTAGGGTGCCCGAGCCAGGCGGGAGTTGCATAGCAAAGAGAACGGTGACGCAGGTCGGAGGTTCGTTCAATGTTGCCGCTGCCGCGGCGCGGCTAGGCATATCCACCTATTACGCAGGTAAGGTCGGCTCCGGGCCGAACGGGGGTCGGGTACAGGAAGAGTTCGCGAGCGAGGGTATAGGTTTGCTTGTGCCGGCCGTCACTGGCCGTGACTCCGGTTTTGACGTCGGACTGGTCGAGGAAGGTGGAGAGAGCCGGTACATCGGGGCCCCGGGTGTTGAGGCCGAGATCACTTCCCAGGATCTCGACGTGATCAAGTTGAAACCCGGAGACCTCGTGTACCTGTCCGGATATGACTTGGCGATGGGACGGCCATCGGCGTCGGCGCTGGGAGCCTGGGTGGACAGGCTGAGGCCGGACGTGTGGTGTGTCTTCGACCCCGGCCCGCCTGTGGCGGAGATTCCATCCGCACTTGCCAGGCGGGTATTGATGCGGACGGATCTCCTGACCTTGAACTGGCGGGAGGGCCTTCTCCTGACGGGCGAATCGACCGCGGAGGGGATCACGGCCTCGTTGGCCAAGCTGATCAGCCCGCGAGGTGTGGTGATCCTCCGCAAGGGGGCATCGGGGTCATGGGTCAGGGACGCATCCGGTCTTTCGGACGTCGCTGCTCTTCCGGTGGCGGAGGTCCTCGACACGACTGGCGCCGGTGACGCTCACACAGGTGCGCTGGTGGCTTGGCTCGGACGCGGCGCGAGCCTGCTGACCGCCGCTCGGGCGGCAAACGCCGCTGCCGCACTTTCAGTACAGGCGGTAGGTCCGGCGACAGGTCCGACGGAAACAGCGCTGCGGCACATTCTTGGCGATGACTAGTACTGCAACGCCAGTCACGCTGACACCGGAGTTCCGCAGCTGGAAGTAGAACGTGTATCTATGGGTGAAGTGGACGGGGCGAGGATCAGGAGACCGGGGTGGGGAGGTTGAGGCTGGCGTAGCGGGCGGGCTCAGGGACGCCGCAAGCCCTGTAGAGGGCTGCCTGGTGGGTGGTCAAGGTGGTGAGCCGCCGAGCGGAGCCGGCGGGGCCTTCGAACTGCGCATTCCGGCGAAAACGACCGAACTCCACCAGGTGCATCTTCTCCAGCTCCCAGCGCAGGTTGCGCAAGGTGCCGTGGGTGGCGTACTCGACCAGCCGGAGCAGCAGGAGGGCCAGCCAGCAGAGCACCACGTGGGCCAGGATGCGGCTCTCTTTGCGGTGGTAGACGGGGCGGACGTCGAGGCGGGTCTTGCGGTCACGCCAGCCCCGTTCCACCTGCAGGAGCTGGCGGTAGTGAGGGGCATCGGGTCCGATCAGGAAAAGGAAGCACCGAGCCGGCCACAGTCCGCCCGCGCGCAAGGTCAAACGTGGAACCAGGCAGTAGCTACGGAGATGAGGATGGCCAGAACTGCTAGAGCAACAACGACGCGCTGTAGTCGTGTGTTCGACTCAACGCCAGCTAGTTGCGCGTAAGCGACGAGGGTCTGCCGAGTGGCCTCCACATCGGTCAGCAGCTGCGCTGACATGACCCGATGGAACGACCGGATCTGAGTGCCCAAGAGCCCTTGGCTTTCCCTCGAAACGTCTGGTGAAGCCGCCTTAGGGGCCGTGGCCTCGGTCGAGGGCCGGTCTGCTCCCAAAGGCTGGACCTCGGTAAAGGAAGGCACTTCCCATCGATAGGCCCACTCATCGTCCGAAAGCCGCGCCAGGTCGCGAGCGATCGAGATGGCGTCAAACGCTTGGGTCAGCAGGAACTCCTCGACGCGACGCGCCTCGCGCACGACTCCCCAAGTGCGTTTCCGCGGCCTTGCCGTATCCCGAATCCTGCTGAGCCGCATTTCCCCAGCGAGGAGCGCCTGCGATGCTGCCCAGAGAGACAGCAACCGGGACAGGTCCTCGTGCACTCTTTGCGACACGGCCCAGTTCGACGGCGGCCCGGACGTGACTTGGTCCAATGGAAAGGCCGCACTTC
>JAKAWF010000414.1 GCA_021817025.1 bacterium | reverse complement strand
TCGAGCAGAGCGGGTATCGACGATGACCGCCGAGCACAGCCGGCTCCGGCCACCTCTCGACCACAGCCTCACGCAAGAGCTCACACGACTGTAAGTTGTCAAGGTCCAGCCTCTCGGCACGTACCCAGGGTGCGCACTGGGCAAGCCGCCTGAGCCGAGCCGTCCCGGGCGTGTCCAGCCCGATGTCCCCGGCCTCGGCCTCGTCATGTGCCTCGGGGTTGGCCATGCGGCATTCCGCCCGAGCGGTCGGTCAGCACGCTGTGATCGCCGCGGTCGGACTTCGCTCCGGCGCTGGGGCGGACCCGGCTCCCGACCCGAACTCACGGGAAAGCCCCCTTCCCCAGGACCCCTCCTCTGTCGCGAGTCGGTGGACGTGGTCCCGCCAAACCGGCGCCTGGAGCGCGTCCGCGACCGGAGGAGACCCCGCGGGAGAGTGCCGGGCACTGGCCCCGGTCAACAGGGCCCGCCACACCTATGCTGCCACCCCGGCAGGGACGTCCCGACCCGGAGTGACGATGCGGGCTGGGCCGGCCGATGCCCTCGTGAGCCCTGCCGGTCGTCATGCTCACAGATGCCCCGCAACACTCGCGGCACGAGAACGAGTGGCACTCCCCAGTCCCCGACTCCGTCTTCGGTCCCATGTCCTGGCGCCCCCACCAAGGCCGGTTCAGCGCCTGCCAGCGGCCCGAGTTCGACGGATCCCCCCGCCCGGCGTCCGCACGGGACCGATACCTCTTACATGTGTGCCCGCCAGGCGGAGACGGGCCGGGATGCCACCACCCACCGGGGTCGCCTGAGGGCGGCTGGCACAGGTGGCCGGTTAACCAGCAACTCGTGGCTTATGTCTCCAATACCGCGACCGGCAGCGCCGGGCTCTTCAACCCGGTGACCGGACATCGGATCCTGGACACCCGCAACGGCACCGGCGGGGTCACCGGCCCGGTCACTTCCGGCCACACCGTGGCCGTGCAGGTGACGGGGGTCGGCGGGATCCCCTCGGCCGGGGTGGGAGCGGTGGTATTCAACCTCACCGTGACCCAGCCCAGCGCGGCCGGGTACGTGACCGCATATCCCGACGGCGTCTCCAGGCCGCTCGCCTCCAACCTCAACTTCGCAGCCGGTGAGACCATCGCCAACCGGGTCGTGGTCCCGGTCGTCGATGGCAAGGTCGACCTGTACCTCGCCAACGCCTCCGCTCAGCTGATAGTGGATGTGAGCGGGTACTTCACAACAGCACCTCCGCCGGCAGCGGCTCCGACTTCAACGCCGAGGCGCCGGTCCGGATCGCGGACACCCGCACCGGAAGCGGGCTGCCCTACAGCGGGCACACCCTGACCGCGGGCAGCACCCTGACCATCCAGGTGGCGGGGGCAGGAGGGGTGCTGTCGATGACCTCCTCGGCGCCGCCCACCGCGGTGGTGATCAACGTCACCGTGACCAACACCACCGCCGCCAGCTACCTCAGTGTCTGGCCGTCGAACGTGACCCGACCGCTCATCTCCGACATCAGCTGGGTGGCGGGGCAGACCCAGCCGGAGCTGGTGGTGGTGCCGGTGAGTCCCTCCGGCCAGGTCTCCTTCTACAACCACGCGGGCAGCGCGAACCTGGTGGTCGACGTGGAGGGCTGGTACTCCTGATCCGCCACCAGCCTTCCCATTGGACCTGGAGCGCTCGGTCCGGTGGGGAGGCTGGGGGAGGGGCACCTGCGCTCCACCGGATTGAGGCTTCTCCGGGCAGCCCTCGGTCGCGAGTGCCGCCCGACTGCGGCCGTGTCGAAGGCGTCCCGGGCCTGGTCGCACCCCCAGTAGGGGATGCCGGTGGAGAGTTTCAGATGATCCTCAGCAGCGGTTCACGGCCCGCGTCTAGCCGACGTGAATGTGAGGCTGCAGCGGGTCCGAGTCGTGTGCGAGGAAACCCGAGAGGGCCACGTGGAGGAACTGGCGGTTCGCTCAGCCGTCGGCGTCGATGCCCGTGACGGAGAGGGGTGATGCGGCCAAAGGCACCGTGGGAGGATACCTGCAGGGCCTCAGCCAGGATCCAGCCCAAGTCGGCGGCGCGCCACTCCAGGGGAGAGAAGAGGAACCGCAAACAGATGGCAGCGTCGGTTGCGTCGCGACCTCGCCGCGGTTCCGCGCGCACCAGAGCGGAGTCGGTGGCGTCTCAATGCCCCTGCAGGGGCTCCGCGGACCTGGAGAGCCAAGACGAAGTTGGTAACGGCCAGCGCCGTGGACGACGCCGGCCGCGTGGTAGCGCAAGTCTTCGAGAGGGCCGAGCGCGGTGGAGTTCCGATCACCAGCGCACCTGGATCGCGCTGGTGGACCAGAGCAACCACCAGATCGACCTGACCAACAGCGTGGTCCGCAAACGCCAACCTACGGAGCAATATCGTGGTCTACTTGATCCATGTTCTGGAGGATGTCTGCCAGGCTGCCTGGTGCTTCCATGCAGAGAACGACCAGGTACCACAGGTCGGGGTGCGCACCCAAGCCATGCCATTCGTCAAGGGCAGGGCCAGCCCGATGGCCGCCACCATGCGCCGCAGCGCGACTCGACGCGGCCCCGGCACTAGCCCGGCGGGAGGGCACTGACACCTGCCTCACCTACCTGCTCAACAACCGGCCCAACCTGCACCGCCCTCAGTCGCTGCAGGCGAGATGGGTCATTGCCAGTGGCATCATCGGGGGCGCCTGCCCCCACCGGGTCAAGGATGACCTCGATCTGGCGGGGGCGTCCTGGGGCGTGGCGGGTGCCGAAGCAGTCCTCAAACTCCGAGCTGTGTGGGCCAACGGCAACTTCGAGGAGTACCTGCACTTCCATCTCCTCCGCGAGAAGCACCAAGTCCACCAGTCATCCTATCTCCGCAGTTCGATTCAGGGTGAGAACCACTTCCATTGAAGAGAGCCGCACCCCTTGGGAGTCATGGCAACGACATCGACGGATGGGGCATGTTGTGCCCGGACAAGTCGCCTGCGCTCATCGGGGACGCTAGACCAGGAATCGACTGGTACTGTCCCAGTTGCTCCACCGTGCTGGCGCAGAGTGTGCATCAGAGCCAAATTCTTGATCTCCTGTTCCGCTGCTATGTCTGTGGTCTCATCGGAGCATCGCCTCGTCGCGAGGTCGGGCAGCCCGTCGCGGGACGACCACTGCTCGTCCCGCCCGGGCGCTACCGGTTGGCGTCGCCGGTCGACCTCGCGGCCAAACCAGTCATGCTCGTCGGCCAGCAGGCTCTTGACGGCTACCTGAAAGAAGTCGGTCGCGTCTCTGGGGCACATAGCTCCCTCGACCTGCCCACAGCAATCGGCCCTGACTTGCTTGGGGGCCTAGCCCCAATACCGTTTAGTTAAGGAGGAGCCAGTATGTGGACCGCGGCGTCCGGGGTTCGGGTGGGGCGAGGCCAATCATGGTGCAGGGGACGCTTGACGGCATAGTTGCTCATCTTG
>JAKAWF010000413.1 GCA_021817025.1 bacterium | reverse complement strand
CGCTGCCAACATAGGGCGCGGTATCAAAGGTGATGACCGCATACTCGTGGCTGCCCCCACACAGCGAGGGCGGCTGCTCGCCGCCCGGCATCCAGGCGCCTGGGTTGTTGGAGTAGCTCTGGTAGTAGACGCTGGTGGGGATGCCTCCCGGTATCAGCGGATCGGTGAAATTGGGTGTTCCATTAAGGACCGGGAACACCTGCGCATAGGGAAGGCCAGCGCCGGTGTGGGTCGCTCCTGCGACTGTGATGGTCCCGAGCGGAAGGGCGTTCAGGGGGGCTCCTTGAGAGGTGTCGAAGGCACCGGGGGACCCATCGGGCGCCGGCCCTACAGTTGCGGTGTTGGGAACCTCGTACAGCTCTGTCTCGTCGGCGAATCCGGCGGCGAAGGTGACGGCCGGACTGGAGATGGTGCCGGTTGTGGGCCCAGTTGCGGTGATGCCGAGCATTCCCGCGGGCAGGTTGGCCGGGGTGGTGGCAATAGTGGGTTCGCTGAGGAACGGGGTGGCACCGCCTCCCAGCACCGGATCGGGCACCACGTTGGAGGCGGTCTCAATCGTGCTGACCGTCCCGCCGATCGAGCAGGTGAAGCTGCTGGTCGTCGCTGCTCCGGATGCGCCACCTGCGGAAACGGAATCAGCGGAAGCAGACTGGGTCGGGGGACCACCTGGTGGAGCGGCCAGCACCGCCGCCGGCGTCAAGGCGGCCATAGCCGCCCCGACAGCACCGGCCAGGATGAGGACTCCATGCGGTCCGACACCTCTTATAAGTGTTGACCGACGTCCCGGGCAGTTGGGGTCCCCGACCCGGAGTCCCATCCGCATTGGGCCCAATCGCTTGGCAATGGCCGGCAACAGGACCTGGACGAGCGCCGAGGTGAGCACCCCGCAGGAGCGGTCACCCATCGACGTCCGCTCGGTGGTGGGCGAGGATACCCTCACGACCCGCGCTCTGGTGGAGATTGCAACCTCAGGAGATGCTGGTCTCGCGGGGCTGGGCAGGTGCTGAGCAAGCTGCCCGGCGGGCGCCCCAACTCTGGCCGCGGGCGATCACGGGCTTGGCTCCTGCTTGGCTCAAGAAACTGTGATTCGGAGTCCCAACTGGCGGCCGACCTCGGCAGGCAGGGTTTGCGCCCTGGCCCCTTGCGAAGGTCGAGCCAGGAGAACACCCGCGGCTGTTCCAGAGGTGAACGGGTTTGCTTGCGGCAGGGCGCCTGAGATGGAAGCCACACCTGTGCGGCGTTCGCTTCTCTCGCAGGACGGGTCGTCACCTCGCCCGTCCTCTCCACCATCGTGACCGCGGTGCGCTCAGCACCACTCGGCAGTACGCCAAACCCGTCCTCTCCCGTCGCATCTGCGGCCGACCAGCGACCGTGGACATGGCCCAACTGGCGTGCCCGGCGCACACCCGGACAGCCCCAATCTCCCTTCCGCCGATCGACGTTACCAGGTGGGGAGATGCCGTGCCGGGACGGCGCGGCTTCCTTCAGGAGATCGTTACACGCAGGCCGTTTGGTGTCCGGGCCGGAGACGGCGGGCGGCAGTTCGACCCAAGTCGCCGAGGAGGTCGGATACGCGAAGATCGCTGAACTTGCCAAGGTCCAGTGGAACCCAGTCGGGTCCGCTCCCCACCGCCACCTCCGATGTGAGGGATGTCGCCATTGGTAGGATCTGAGGCCATGGCTCCAAAAGCAGGCGGCGCTAGCTCGGTCTCGTTCAGCCCCCCCGAGCTCGTCAGCTACTTCCTGGACAACGGCCTCGAGGTCGTGCTCAGCTCCGAGCGGTCCTCACCCACAGTCGGGGTGGGGGTCTTCTACAGAGCCGGATTCCGCCTGGAGCCGGAAGGACGGACTGGTTTCGCCCACCTCTTCGAACACCTGATGTTCCAGGGAACGCGCCACGTTCCCAAGCCCCACTTTGGCAACCTCATCAACTCCGCCGGGGGGATGTTGAACGGTTTCACCCGTCATGACTACACCGCCTACTTCGAGGTGCTGCCCGCCTCGGCCTTGGAGATGGCCTGCTTCTTGGAGGGCGATCGGATGAGCTCGCTCGACCTCAACGAGGAGACCCTGCGGAACCAGGTCGACGTGGTCGAGGAGGAGGTCAGAGGCAACGTCCTCAACCAGCCGTACGGGGGCTTCTCCTGGCTGTGGCTGTCGCAATACGCCTATGCCACCTACCCCAATTGCCACAACTTCTACGGCGAGTTCGCCGACCTGGAAGCCGCCACGGTCGAGGATGCCCGCGACTTCTACCGAACCTGGTATGGACCCGGCAACGCAACCCTGGTGCTGACCGGCGACTTTGACGTGGACGAAGCCAGGAAGCTGGTTGACCTCCATCTGGGGCAGGTGGCGGCTCGCGAGCAGCCGCCCACTCCAGTGCTCGACGAGCCGTTCCCGACAGCCAGAAGGGAGTTCCATCATCAGGATCCACTGGCCCCGACCGCCCAGATGGCTGTGGGCTACCCGACCGCTCCCTTCGGCCATGAGGACCACCTGGCGCTGTCGCTGGCAGCGCGGATCCTGACCGATGGGCGCTCGTCGAGGCTGCAACGCGCTCTGGTGCAGGGCCGGGAGCTGCTGCTGCATGTGGGTGGAGGTCCCCACTACCCCATCGGAGACTCCTTCGAATTCCTCGGTCCGGCGCTCTTCACCTTCGAGGCCACCCCACGGCCCGGAGTCACCACCGCCACCGCTCTCGATGCCCTCGACCAGGAGCTGGCCCGGTTCGCGGAGGAGGGGCCCACACATGAGGAGGTTGAGCGGGCCAAAAGACGGGAGCTGAGCGCTTACCACGCCAACAACGACAGCCGCCTGGGACGGCTTCGGGAACTGGGAGTGATGGCAGCGATCCATCGCCGTCCCCAGCTTGTGGATGAGTTGCCCGGGAGCTACGAGCTGGTCGGCGCGGAGGATATCGCCCGGGCCGCCCGCAGCTGGCTGAAGCAGTCCCGATCGACGGTGCTGCACTGGGAGCCCGGCGACCAACCACGGGCAAGGTCATGAGCAAGCTGCCGGCTGCCGACCAGACCCTACTGGAAGGTGTCCCCCAACCGGGCCCCGTGCCTCCCCTTCGGATAGGCAGAGTCTCGCAGACGACGCTCAGCAACGGGGTCGCCGTCATGGTTGTTCCCCGCCCCAGCGTGCCGCGGCTGGAATTCCGACTCAGCTTGCCGGCTGGGGCCGCCCTGGGTCCGTCAGCAGCTGCCTCTGAGCTCTTGGCCATGGGGATTCCCTTGGGGACCGACTCGATGGACCAGGCTGAGTTGTCGGAGCGAATCCAGGACCTGGGCGGATCTCTGCAGGTCCATCAGGACGAGGACCGTCTGTTCCTCCATGCGGCCGCCCTCTCCGCCGCCGAGGAGGACCTCTACCGGCTGCTGGCCGAGGTCGTGGAGCAGCCAGCTTTTCCAGCCGCAGCTCTCGCCACCGAGAAGGCGAAG
>JAKAWF010000412.1 GCA_021817025.1 bacterium | reverse complement strand
CCGGCTGGGGCTGGGGGATCTCGCGGACTACGCCACCGAGGCGGGGAATCCGGAGAACCGCCGCCAGGTGACGCGGGTGGTCGTACGCCACCCGGCCCCGATCCTGGCGGCCGGGGTGGTGCTGGTCGACACCCCGGGGATCGGGTCGGCCCATGATCACAACACGGAGGTGGCGCACCGGGCGCTGGCCGAGGCCGACGCTGCCGTCTTCGTCCTCTCGGTCGACAGTCCCGCCAGCCGCGCTGAGCTGGACTTCCTCCGCTCGGTCCGGGAGCGGGTCGGGCGCCTCATCCTCGTGTTGAACAAGGCGGACCTGGTCAGTGCCTCCGAACTCAGGGAGGCTGCCCAATTCGTTCTTCGGATGGTGAGCTCCCCCGCCGACGGCCCGGCGGCCGAGCTCTTCCCCCTCTCGGCGCGGGGGGGCGATGCCGGCTTCGCTGCCTTCCGCACTCAGCTGGAGTCTGCTCTCACCGGCGGGCGGGCAGCGCTCCTCCTGCAGCGGATGCGGAGCCTGGGCGGGGAGGCGCTGTCGGAGGAGCGCCGCCTGGTGGCGCTCCAGCGGTCGGCTATGCGTCTCTCCGATGAGGAGGCTCGCGAGCGCGAGAGGGGGCTGGAGCTACTGCTCGGCGAGGTGCGGCGGGCCGCGATCGAGGTGGAACACCTCCTACACGCCGAGATGGGCCGGCTGCTGCCGGAGGTGGCCCAGCCGGCCATCGAGGACTTCCGGGGGGCCGCGCAGGACACGCTCGGCACACTGGTGCGAGAGCTGGCGGCGTCGGGAAGCTCACCCCGCCACCTGGAGCAGGAGGTCGGTGAACAGCTCGCCGGCCTGGTCCAGGACTGGATGAGGCGCATAGAGGGAGATCTGGCCCGGGCGCTGGAGCCGCTCGCTGAGCGCCACACCGAGAGGGCGAACCAGATGCTGGCCACCGCCTCCGCCCAGATAGCGGCACTATTCGAGGTCGACCTTCCCCCAGTCTCCTTGGGGGAGGAGATGGGGGCGGCCAGCTCGCGATTGGTGCTCCTCGGGCATCAGCAGCTGGCCCTGGAGGCGGCCGCATCCAGCCTGCGTCGGCTGGCGCCCGGTCGCCTGGGTCGGCGACTCGTGGAGCGGCAGGCGATCCCCCGGATGGAGGAGGCGGTCGACCGCCACTGTGGCCGGCTGCGCTACGACATCTCCCAGCGGCTGGACCGCAAGGAGTCGGAGTGGCGCCAGCAGCTCCGTGAGGCGCTGCATCGGCTGGAGGCCACCGTCCGGAGGGCGGTCGAGCTGGCGGAGACGGCCCGCTCCGAGGGGGCCGAGGCCTGGTCCCGGGCGGTGGCCGAGCTGGACCAGAGGGAGCTTGAAGTCGAGTTCTTGGAGCGGAAGTTGGCGTCCTGAGTGTCAAGTCGCATCCAAATGTCAGTGGACGGCCTGTCAAAGTCGCGTCCGATCGTCAGTAGGGCTGGTCGGGCCGATCCGTCGGCCAGATCCCTCCGAGGGTCGAAGCGAAAGCAGTGAACGGTACTTCTACGGGGCGAAGCGCAGGGATGCAGGGCCGCGACCACTCAGCCTCCTGGCGGCAACCTTGCCCTTGGGGCAGCCTCCTGATGGCAGCAGGCTGTTTGCTCTCAGCCGACCGGCAGGAGTACCAGAACCATGCAGGACGCCGCCTCCCTTGGGTGTGATGGTTTGGGATTTTGGCATGCTCCAGCTGTCCATCTCGTTCCGGTTCGCCTTGCCCGCACTCATCACGGTCATTCGCCAAGCGGTAGCTGGCGTGGTCACGCTCAGTAGTGGCAGAGAACCGGAGTAGTTGTCGCATGGCGATGCGGGCTGAAGGCTGGGCTAAAGTACTGGGGCACGTTGTGCGGCATCCACCTGGGTCTGGCAATGCCCGGCTACACGGCCGGTTGCAGGGGCCGCGTCCCCTCAACGCCCGGCGCGACGCGGCCGAGAGAGATCGACTGGGTGCCGTCGCCGACGTTAGCATGCTGATATGCGTTGGCCGCAGTCCCGGTTAACCGAACTGCTCGGCACTTCGTATCCCATCGTGCAGGCGCCCATGGCAGGTGGGCCGAATACGATCGAACTCGTCGTCGCCGTCTCAGAGGCCGGTGGCCTCGGCTCAATTGCCGGTGCGCTGCTCGCCTGACGAGTTGCGGGACGCCATCCGTGCCGTTAGGCTACGCACGAAGCTGCCATTCGCCGTCAATGTTTTCGCGCCTCTTCCCTCGGGGGAGGTCGAGCCCGACGCGCTCCAGGTCGCGCGGCGGGAGCTGGCGCGGTACCGTGAGCGCCTCCATCTGCCGGATCCGGAACCGGCTTCACCACATGGCCGGACGGTAGAAGACCAGCTTGCAGTCGTGGCGCAGGAGAAGATGCCGGCACTCAGCTTCACTTTCGGCATTCCGCCTCTCAACGGTCTCGATGGCATCGCCTTGATGGGCACGGCGACGACCCCAGAAGAGGCGGCGGCCCTTGAGCACGCTGGCGTCGATGTCGTTGTCGTTCAGGGCTCCGAAGCAGGCGGTCATCGTGGCTCCTTCATCAGTTCCTTTGATGAGGGGCTCGTGGGACTGGTAGCACTAGCAGGGTGTTGAAAAACGGTTGGCGGGGGTTCAGCAGCCTCCGAACCAGCCCCGTGTCGAATTCGGCTCTGGCTTCGAATGCCGTAGGGCGGCTGCGGAGGAGCCGTTTTTCAGCACCCTGCTAGTGTCCTGCTTCTGAAGTAGCTACGCAAAAGCGAGCGATGCTGGCAAGGATCTGGTCGGCGGTCTTGACCCAGGTGAAGGGCTTGGGGTGCTCGTTGTTGGCCTTGAGGTAGACGCGGATAGCGTCCTCCAGAGCGCGCACGCTCTGGTGCGTACCCCGGCGGATCTGGCGCTCCGTGAGCAGTCCGAACCAGCGCTCCACCTGGTTGATCCAGGACGAATAGGTCGGGGTGAAGTGCAGCTGAAACCGGGGATGGCGCAACAGCCAACGATGGACCGAAGGGGTCTTGTGGGTGCCGTAGTTGTCGAGTACCAGATGAACGCCGAGGTCGGCGGGGACCTCGGCGTCGATGCGCTGCAGAAAGCTGAGGAACTCGGTGCTGCGATGGCGCCGGTGGAGGTCGCCGATCACCCTGCCGCTGCCGATGTCCAGGGCGGCGAACAAGGTGGTGGTCCCGTGGCGACGGTAGTCATGGGTCTGGCGTTCGGGGATCCCGGGCCGCATGGGCAGCAGCGGCTGGGTACGGTCCAGCGCCTGAATCTGGCTCTTCTCGTCGACGCAGAGAACCAGCGCCGCCTCCGGGGGATGTAGGTACAGGCCCACGATGTCCCGCACCTTCTCCACCAGCTGAGGATCGTTGGAGAGCTTGAAGGTTTCGCTGCGGTGCGGCTGCAGACCGAAGGCATGCCAGATGCGCAGCACGGTGGTGTCGCTCAGCCCACTGGCTTCGGCCATGCTCCTGGTGGTCCAGT
>JAKAWF010000411.1 GCA_021817025.1 bacterium | reverse complement strand
GGAGGCGCGCAGCTGCTGCCACGCAAGGCCCGGTCGCTTGGGGCGCAGTGCCAGGCAGTCGGGGGCGACCAAGTACTGGATCCTGAGGTCGCGGTGCTTGTGCTCGTACGACTGGTGGGAGGTCCGCATGGCGGCGTAGGCGGGCTCGGTGCGCCAGACCGGGAGCAGGTGACGAGGCGCCTGGTCACAGAAGATGCTCTGCTCGCCCTGGCACTTCTGCGACTGGGGCAGCCGGCAACGGAACCAGAGCCGCCCCCGCTCCTTGACCACCGCGAACCGGACGTAATCCGACTCGCCGCCACAATGGCGGCACCTGGGGATGCCGTGCTCGTCGTAGACCGCAGTCGGCTGGCGGTGCTCCGATTCGCTGCCCGAGTGGCGGCGAAACGGGAAGACCGAGCCCACCCCGAGGTTGCTGTTGGACTTGAACACGTGCTCAACCGAGTAGCCGGCGTCGCCGGCGACGAGGCACGGGAGGGCACCGAGGTTGGCTCGGGCCCGCTCGAAAACCTCCTCGTAGGCGGCATGCTCCTGGTGGTGAGCGGGGATCAGGTGGCTGGCCAGCGGCGCGTGGGTGAAGTGGTCGATCACCTCTATGTGAAGGTACCCATGCCAGACCTTGGTCACCCTACTTCCACGCGAGTAGGCTCGCACCCCGGCGTCCATGTCCCTGGTGAACCACCAGTGGCCCCCCGAGCTGAAGCGCCTTCCCTTGCGCTCGTTATCGATAACGCTGGCTCCGACCGGGATCACGCTCAGCCCCTCGACTGAGATCGAGCCAGGTTGCTCCTCGACCGGCATGGTTGCCAGGAGTTGCCGGGTCGCCTTGGCGGTGGCGGTTCCGACCCGCTGCATCCGGGGATTGCGCCGACCGGTCTTGGCGGTCGGACAATCGTCGTACGCGGTGCAGTCGTGCTGGGGCGTGGCGTGGGTCTCGGCCTCGCTGGCGTCCAGGTGCCACCAGGCACCGACACGAGGGTCCTTGGCCCGCGCTTTCTGGATCAGGACCGCTGCGGCCTCATCGAAGGCAGACGAGGTGGTCGCCATCTCGGTGAAGCGCAGGTGCACAAGGCGATATGAGGGGATGTGTTCGAAGTCGCACGCGGTCCAGAGACCGGTGTCTGCGCACACCCTCTGGTACCAGGGCTCGATGTCGGGGATTCGGGAGATGACAAAGGCCAGGTAGGCAAGCGCCCAATCTCCCCGCATGCGGTCAGGTCCCCACTCATACGAGCTCTTGAACGCGTCTTGCAGTTGCCTGCGCAGCTTCGGCTGGCCCTTGATCATGGCGATCAGGGTGTGGGGAGAGGCGAGCCTAGGGTCGTCCGAATACCGGGTGATCTCAGGCAGGTGTTCTGGGCGGGTGCGGCGGCCGATCACGTTCACTCGATGCCGGCCTCCAGGCAGAGGTCGTGGAATCGCCCGAACCGAGTGAAGTGGCCCGGCCAGATGAGCTGCCTGTCCTTACGGCAAGCGGCCATGTAGTGCTTCTGCCGGGGCATGGCACCGGGGGGGAGGTGGACCATTCCGTACCGGCGCAGGGAGTCCAGGATCGCCTCGCGGGAGTGCCGAAACACCACTCGACGCACCCTCGGAAGCGGGTCCGGCAGGGGTGGAAGGTGCTCGGTCCTCCTAAGGTGCTCAGGGGTAAGCGCTCCACGCGCCGAGCGGATGCTGCGGACCTCGGCAATCACCGCGGCCCAGCCTCCTGAGATCCGGGTGGCGGGTATGTCCATGCGCCGGCACCACTCCAGGAAGTAGCCGCTGTTGGGCAGAACCCCGAACTCATCGATGAAGTGGTCGAGGGTCAGCGACAGAGAAGGCGCAGGCGGTGGAGCCGGGGGGCTCGGGTGCGGCTCCAGACCGGCCTCCCCGAGCGCCGCGTCCCAGGACTTGTGGACGCTGAGCAGGTACGCGCTTCGAGGCAGCAGCAGCGGCCTTCCGGTGCGACGCCGCGCCGACCTGGCCTCGATGACCCTTGACTCTTCGTCGTACTCGAAGGGGGTGGGCGTGTGGCCGATGCGGAGGGCCACAGTTCGCAGCAGCCTGATGGCGTCGTCCGGCCCCTGGGGTCCCCACCCTGCGAAATGTGAGCCGTCCCACTGGCCGATCAGTTTGGTTCGATGCGACCTCTCGGCCAGGGCCAGTGCCAGCACTCGGTCCCATCCGAGTCCGAATCGCTTGCGGATCGCCTCTGCAGAGGGCAGCCCCACCCGTCCCTGCTCCGCGCGGGCGCGGTCCCAGCTGGCCTTGGACATGGCGCGGGCGCGACCGGACTCGCCAGAGGCGGCCGTGAGGGCCACGTCGGCGACCTCATCCAAGAGAGAACAGGGCCTGTGCCTCGAAACGAACCGGCCCCGTGGCCCGGCGGGGGCAAACCCCACCTCCGGGGTCAGGTGGCCTGTCCAGCCATCCCTGGTATCGGCTCGGATCCGAGCTGCTGGTCCTTCATCACCACCAAGCATTCCACAAAGCGCCGCCAGGCGCAAATGGCGGCGCCAATCGCTTTGGAGCAGGTCGGGCCGGGGGTCCCCGGTAGCCTCCTCCCGTCCGATCGCGCCTGGCACTGCGGCTTCCTCGACAGTCCTTGACCAAAACCTCAGTCGAGGCCCCATGGCTCGAGGTCGATCAGCTCCAGGTCATCGACCCCGCCTGTGAGTCTGGCGAGCTGAGTGGGTACGAGGGATGAGGCGGGGCAGAAGTCGAGTAGGTCATGGGTAGTCTGCCAGGACCGCTCCCCGGTCAGATCGAGGAAGTCGCGAACCGGAAGTGCCCCACTGAGTTGGTCAACCAGCCAGGCGCGACGAAGGCGCTCGATCGTGACGAGCAGATCGGGGTGGGTCTTGGCCACCTCGGTCTGGAGCGTCTCGGCCAGCCCTTGCGGACACGACGCCGGCAGTGGTGTCGTCTGGCCACGATCACCGACGAGGGTGCGAGTGCGGGCCTGCCGGGCCAGGCGGTAGAGCTCTGGACCAAAGTGGCACGACACCGGCACCGTGCGCTCGAATCCGGGCCGGCGGAAGGATACCCAGGTGCCCGCGTCGGCGACGGTCGACACGTCTTCGCCAGTGAGGTAGCGCATGTCGGCCGCGGTCGCCCCAGCACCCCTTGCCAGTGCCACCATGGCCGAGATGCGCCGGCGCATCTCGTGGGACGAAAGCGTGTCGACGACTTCCAGCGTGGTGGAGAGCTCCGTCGCGGATATTGGGGTGTGGCCGTAGGGGAGGGCAGCGCGCCGCTCGGCTGGGGTCCGATATGTGGTGGCCATGTTGTCTCCAGTATCCGGTCGACTACTCCCTCACACCATAGCATGTCGCTATGAGTCATGTCAAGCCCACGGCCAAGGTTGATTGGCATACACTCCCCAGGCATGACTAGTACCCCCGATCCTGCAGATCCCCTCCAAGCGATCGAAGAGCGACTCGAGGCTTTTCGAGCGGAAGACGACAGG
>JAKAWF010000410.1 GCA_021817025.1 bacterium | reverse complement strand
AGGAGCTCCTCGCTGAACTCGATGCCGCCGAGATCCTTCGCGCCGAACATGACCAGGGGTGGGGGGCCTGAAAGCCCTCTCAGATGTGCGGAAAGCGGGACCCCGGGCTGTTTTAGCCAGGAACTAGGGACCACCTGGACCCTCAGGGCATCAGTCGGGCACTCTTCTCGCTTTCAGCGCAGAGGAGGTTGCAGATGTTCCGGGAGGTGCCAATGGTTGAGGTACGAGAGGTCCTGAGGCTGCGCCAGATGGGGTATGGCCTGAGGCGGACCGCCGCATTGCTGGGCCTGGACCGCATAACTGTCCATCGCGGCCTTGGGGACGGTCTCGACAGGCACGAAGTTCAGGTACGCTGGCACCAGCGCTTAGGAGCCCTCGGGGAAACTCGTGGGGAACGGTTCTTACCCGTGAGTCCGGAGGCAGCGTCTCGCGATCGAGCGCCCATCCAACCCCGGGGCGAGGATCCCGTGGCGGCGATCACAGGGTTCTGGCCAACGATTTGGGTTGAGGCCTGGGGACGTCGGGCGGGAAAGGCCGGGCGGCGCTGCCCCGGCAGCCTAACCCATTGGCCGATCAGTACGCCTTGGGGCTTGGATCCGACAAGTTGCCGCCGTGGGATGTCGCCTTTGCCCGGACGATCACCAGATGGCGCCGTGGGACCGGTTCGAGACCCTGGCAAGCACATCCTTGCTAAGGTAAGGATATGGCAAGGGTGACCAGCAAACTGCAGGTGACAATCCCGAAGGCGATAGCGCAGCGCTACGGGATCGAGCCCGGAGGGGTGATCGAGTGGCTCCCCGCCGGGGAGGCGATCCGAGTCGTGCCGCAGGGGAATGGCGGGCTCGT
Organism: bacterium; assembly: GCA_021817025.1. The sequence continues at coordinate 2,608 of JAKAWF010000410.1, read as the reverse complement.
GCAGGATCGGGCGCGCCGCGTCGAGCTGTTCGATCGCGCCACCGAACGCCAACGTGCCCGTGACCTCTCAAGGCAGGGAGGCACGCTGGCCACGGACAGGGGGTGGCGCCGCGAGGAGCTCTACGACCGTGGCGTCGCTGGTTGACACCAACGTGCTCGTCTACCGCTTCGACGGGCGCTTCCCGGAGAAGCAGCTGGTGGCCACGGAGCTGTTGCGGGCGGGGGCGGCCGAGGGGACCATTTACCTGCCTCACCAGGCGATCGTGGAGTTCGTGGCGGCGGTCACTCGACCGATCGGTGGCGGGGAGTCACTCCTGGAGCCTCACGATGCCCGGCGAGAGGCGGAGGAGCTGCTGAGCCAGTTCGATGTGCTCTTCCCCGACGAGGAGCTGCTGCGGGTCGCCCTCCGAGGGGCTGCCGCGTACCGGCTCTCGTGGTTCGACGCGCACATGTGGGCTTACGCGGAGCGCTTCGGGCTTGCAGAACTACTCTCCGAGGACTTTCAGCACGGGCGCCTCTACGGCACCGTGCAGGTGGTCAATCCCTTCGACGGAGCCGCCGTCCGAGCTGGGCGCACGCCCGGCCCGCCTGACCCGGCCTGACAACTTTCGCCCGCTGCTTCTCCCTTGCGCTCTGGTTGAGCGCCGCGCTCGCGCCCGTGACCGCCGGGAGCCGCGACCTGGGATTCCTTGACCCGGACGCTCGTCTCTACCTCGTCTTCGGGATGGGGGGCCAACTGGGCAGTCGGGCCGCCCGGCGGGACGTCTTCGGCTGATCGCCGCGCCGACGGTGGTGCGCCGGGCGCATTTGGAAGGGCGCGGCTGTCGCGCAGACCAAACTGGCCCGGGCCGGCACCCCAAGCTGGCATCGGTCCGGCTGGGCGGACGTTGCCCGCCGACCCGTGCATGGCCACTGGGCGCATCGGCTGGAGAGCGCTGCCCTCGCCAGGCATCTCTTCTTCAATCCCGACTCTTGCTGCCCACGGTGCTCCAAGACTTTCCGGTCGTGGCGTGCTCAGCTCACTCCGGGAGCGATGGCCGGGAGACCCGCCTGGAGCGCGGCCAGCAGGAGGCGCTCGTCGTAGGCGACGAAGGCCTCCAGTGGCACGCGGGTGGCAAAGACAACGTGCTCGGCGTTGCCAGGTGGAGGGCATCCTGAGACCGCAGATCAGGACTGGTGTACGCGGCGGCTCTGGCGACCACCGATGGTGATACGGTGACCACGCCGATGCCCCGAAGCACCTCGGCCGCACGTGCCGCTCTGGCCGGAGCGCTTCGCCATATCAGTGGAATGCATCAGCTCCACCTCAATTGGCACGGAGGAGATGACGGGGATTCCCGGCCTATTCCTGAACCAGCGCGAGACTGTGCCACCGTGTGCCTCCGGCCGGACCAGCTTCATCGCCCCGGAGGTGTCGAGAGAAATCACTCTCGCCTCACCAGCGGCTGGTACCGTACCTGTCCTCCAAGACCGCTTCCAGCCCAGCCGAATCCCGCGCCGCCACGCCAGAGTCCGAGAACAACGGGAGCGGACCCAGTCCCGGGCGCAGGTCTCCCGACTCGATCAACGCGCTGCGAGGGTCGGGCGCGGCGGGCTCGATGATGGCCACCCGCCTGCCATTGCGCGTGATCGCGACCCGCTCGCCCCTCTCAACCCGGGCCAAGACGTCCGCGGTGTGCTGCTTGAGCTTACGGACTGGGATCTGCCGCATATTGGGAGCGTAGTACGATCACGTACTACTTGCGCCGTCCGATCCTGGGGCCCGCCCATCATCATGATGTCAGCGTGGAGGGCTGGCCGGACCCACCCTCGTCACCGGTCAGGAGTTCAAAGGTGGCGGCGGCCCGGTCGATGGCCTTCAGCGCCTCGCTCCCGTGAGCCTTCAGAAGGGGCGTCAGCGGAACGGGGATGTGATTGGCCCGGGAGAGGATCAGCGCCGAAGCCGCTTCCAGCAGACCGATGTCGATGGAGACGGCCTTGAGCGTCCCGACGGCGGCCTCCGCGAGCTGGTGCGAGGTGAGCCGAGACAGCGTCTCGGCTGGCAGCCGCGCGGCGGACCGGAGCGTTCTGGCCACAGCCGCCTCCCCCAGATCGGAGAGCAGGGAGATCGACAGGGAGGCGGTTACCTCTTGAGGTGGGGTGGGGGTCCGCGGACTCGACGAGGTTGCCAGCCGGCGCTCCGGGGCCGCTTCGGGCCGCGCCCCAGATGGGAGCGATGTCGGAGCGGAGACGGCGGCGAAGTCGATGCCATCGGCGGTTTGGTGCTTGTCCGCCATCGTTGCATGCAGGTAGCGTCCGGTGGTCGTGATGTTGGTGTGCCCGAGGAGCTCCCGCACGACCTCGATGTTGCCCGCCTCGCGGAGGGCGTTGCTGGCGAAGCTGTGGCGGAAGCGGTGGGGGAAGTGCCGTCCCGGGATCCCGGACTCGGCCAGCAGGTCGCGCACCAGGGCGACCAGGGCGTTGGGTTCCAGCCGGCCCCAGAACGGCCCGTGGCGCAGGGAGCGTGGGTTCGCCATGAGGTAGGGGGACTGGGGCAGGCGGGGACGGAGGTCCTCCAGATAGGTGGTGAGCACCAGAGCCGTGGCCGGGCCGAAGGGGACGGTGCGCG
>JAKAWF010000034.1:16746-19666 GCA_021817025.1 bacterium | reverse complement strand
GTGAACGCAGCCCGTGTGATCCGGTCGAGACGTTCTCGGCCAACTCCGGATCACAAGGGTCCACGAACGCGTGCCGACACCTTTCGACTGCTCGACAGGAGACACCGGGAACGATGGAACCTGCCGGTAGGAGAAGCGGTTCCTGGCATTGCAGGTGCCCAGGGTCATCTGGCCCCCCAAGGTCGGCTGAGAGGCAGGACATGAACTTCCATGTTCTTGCCTACTGTTTGATGATCACTTGCGCCTTGCCCCAGGAGGACTTCTGATTGCGAGCACGGCCGGTGCCCCAGTTGAAGAAGGGTCGCACCGCCTTCTGACTGGGGGTGAAGACGACTCTGGGCATGGCTGGCCAGCAAGGCGAGCTCTTCGACGAGGTGGTGCGGTTCTGCGACGAAACGCTGCCGGAGCGGTCAATCTACGTGTTCCTGCATCGGGAGCGGGATCAGCTGTTCCCTGACGTGAGCTTCGCCGACCTGTTCACCGGCCGGGGTGGCCCGAAAGCCGAGTCTAGGGTCTCGGGCCCCGCCCTCCCTTCTTTGCGGGGGTGGCCAGTGGCGCCACCCGCATGGTTTGGGCCTCAGCCCGGAGCTGCCGCATGGGGCTGACCGGCACGCGGCTGCGGTAGCGGACCTGACCGTACGGGCCGATCCTGCGCCGTTCGCCGGAGCGGGCTCCGCTGCTCATCGCTCAACTTGGCAGGAGTTGGGAGATCGTTCGCATCAGGGCTCGCGGCTCGCGGTAGCCGCGAGCCGCGAGCCTGAACTCCGTGAGCAGGAGGCCGGCGCGCCAGACCAGATCGAAATCCTGGGGCAGGGGGCCCAGGGAACGGTATCCGGCGAGCATGTGCCGGCTGTCGTCCAACGAGAACCACGACCGGACGTCCAGCGCTGGATGGGACCTGTAAGCGTCGCCGAAGTCGATCAGGCCGGTGAAGGTTGCGCCGCCGGCATCGACGAAGCAGTGCTCGGGGCCGGGGTTGGAGTGCAGGGTGACGGGGGAGGTCTCTGCCGGGAGTCCCGCGAGGCACTGGGTGGCCGCCGCGGCCAGGTCGACCCCATCAGACCACCGCGGGTCGGTGCCGAGGCCCGCGATGGCGTCTTCGAAACCGGCCGTGATTCGCTGGCGCAGATCCTCGGCGTTGCTGTCGCCGGGGACCAGGTTGGAGCTCGCCATGCCGGTTTGGTCCATCTGGTGGATCCGTCGCAGGGTGGTACCCAGCGCCTCCAGCACCGCCACCCGGGCGGGCCCCGAGATTGAGGCACGCTCGAGCGCCAGACCCGGGATCCTGGTCATCACCAGGTACTCGACATTTTCACTGTGTCCGTAGCCGAGCACTCGGGGGACAGGCAGGGAGATCTGCTGGGCGATGCGGTCAAGGATGTACGCCTCCTTGGCCAGACTGGTCCGGGGTCGGAGTCGGGGTGGCCGCTGGGTCTTGACCACCAGGTCCTGGTCGCACATGTAGGCGCGGGCTTCGCCCCCGGTCTCGTCGACGGCGGTCACCCGGCTCACCCATGGTGCGTGAGCACGGGCCAGCTCGAGCACCAGCTCCTCACTCAGAACCGGGTCGGGGGCGTCGGGCTGGGAGTAGGTGTCGGTGTAGGCCATCGGGTGGGTCCTCCCCTTGGTGGTGTGGCTGTCAGCTGCGGTTAGCCGGCCCCAAGCCCTCGGCACCAGGGTGGAGGCTGGATGCGTCCCACCCTGCCGCATCGAGTGTAATCAGAGCGGCGAAGTGGCCGTCACTCCTCAGCAGTTCCTCGGGCGGGCCCTGCTCGACGATCTGACCTGCCTCCAGGACCACGACCCGGTCGGCATCGCGGGCGGTGGAGACCCGATGAGCGACGGTGAGCAGGGCACAGCGCCTCGCCCATGTGGTCCTACTCAGCGCCGACCGAAAGGCGGCATCGCTCACCCCGTCGATGGCGGCGGTGGCTTCGTCGAGTAGCAGCACCTGGGGCTCGAAGACCAGTGCCCGGGCGAGCGCCACCAGCTGGCGCCGGCCCGCGGACAGGGTGATGCCGACACCGCCTCCTGGACCGGCCAGCGCGGTGTCGAGTCCATCGGGGAGGGTGGCCAGCCAGGCGTCGAGCCCCACCAGGCCAAGCGCCTGGCTGATCGCAGCATCATCGACCGCCACATCGCCGAAGGTGAGATTGTCACGCAGGGACCCCGAGAAGAGTTGAACGCTCTGCGGAACGATGCCCACGGTCCGGCGGCGCTCAGGCCCCGCCAGGGCACGGGGAGGCCACCCGGCCACCAGGACGTCACCCTTGTCCGGGTGGTAGAGGCCGCCCAAAAGAGCCAGCAGGGTGGACTTGCCGGCTCCCGTGCGCCCGACCACCGCCACCCGCTCGCCCGGGCGGACGACCAGGCTCACATGGCGCAGCACCGGGCTGCCATCCTGATACCTGAAGTCGACATCGCGTACCAGGATGCCCTCTTGCGGCTCCACCAAGGATGCGTCCCCCACTGCCCCGTCCGGCGGCAGGTTGAGGACCTGGAAGATCCGTTCCATGCCTGCCAGGGCAGCCTGCACCCGGTTCCATTGGTCGCCCAGGGCGATGATGGGTGCGAAGAAGGTCTGGAACAGCAGCACGAAGGCGATCAGGGTGCCGAGGTCGATTCCGGTGGCCCCGAGCAGGCCGCCGGCACCCACCCACAGCAGAGCGGCGATGACCAGGGCGGCGAACAAGCCGGTCACCGGAGTGAAGAATGCGTTGTAGAGGACCGAGTCGGCCTGGGCCGCCAGGGTGCGCTGGAGGACGGCCCGGAAGCGGGCCAGGAAGGCCGTCTCACGACCGAACGCCCGGATGGTCTCCACGCCCCCCACGGTCTCCGAGAGGTGGGTGTTGAGGCCACCGACGGCGACCCGGGTCAGGCGCTCGGCATCACGCACCCGGATCTGCAACCATCGGCTGAT
>JAKAWF010000034.1:0-16736 GCA_021817025.1 bacterium | reverse complement strand
CCACGAGGAGGGAGACCGCGCTCAGCAGGGGGCTGACCACCACCATGACCACCGCCACGGCAACCAGGGCGACCAGCTGCCCGACCAGGGTGGCTATTCCATCCGTGAAGAGGGAGTCCACCTGCTCCACGTCGGCGGTGGCCCGGCTGATGATGTCGCCCAGGGGGGTCTGGTCGAAATAGGCCAGCGGCAGGTGTCCCAGGTGCGAGAACAGTTGGACCCGGATCGAGGCGATCGTCCGCTGGGCCACGACCGCCGACAAGTAGCCGTAGCAGTAGCTGAACGCAGCGCCGGCCCCAACCGCCCCCAGATACACCAATCCTGCGGCCAGCAGTCCAGTGGTTTGGTGGGGGAGAAGATCGCGGTTGACGACATGCCGGATGACCAGGGGCGGCACCACCCCGGCCACGGCTGAGCCGACGACGCAGGCGACCACCAGCGCCAGGAGATGCCGCCAGGGTTGAAGCAACCCGGCCACCTGGGGCCAGAACTGGGGTTGGTTCCCTTTGGCTTCCGGAGAGAGAGCTCCCGCGGAACTTGTCACGGTCACGAGGGGGCGCCTCCCGCCGCCAGACTTTCCATCATCGCCTGGGCGCGGACGATCCGCGAGTAAAGCCCCCCAGCCGCCATCAGCTCGGCGTGGGTGCCCTGCTCGCGCACCTGGCCGGCGTCGAGGACGACCACGAGATCTGCCAGGGAGAAGGCCGCCAAGCGGTGCGAGAAGAGCAGGATGGTCGCCCGCTCCGAAGACGGTGCTTGGGGCCCGAGGGCCTCGCGGAGGCCGGCCACGATGGCGGCTTCGGTGTGCACGTCCACGGCTGAGAAGGGGTCGTCGAGGACCAGCAGCCCTGGCACCCTGCCGGCGGCCGCGATGGCCCGTGCCAGAGCGATCCGTTGGCGCTGCCCGCCCGACACTCGCACCCCGAGCTCCCCGATCTGGGTGGCCAACCCCGCCGGCATCGCCGCCAGGTCGTGCTCCAGGGCGGCCAGCGCCACGGCGCGACCAGTCGCACGCCCGTCGGCCCCCGCCCGGTCGGACCACAGGCTGAGGTTCTCGGCCACCGTGCCGGAGAAGACCTGTGGCTCCTGGCCGAGGTAGCCGATGGTCGCCGTCCGCAGAGAGGGTTTGAGGTCGGCCATCGGCAGCCCCCCCAGCTCAACCCCGCCGGAGTCTGGGGGCAGCAGCCCCGCCGCCAGCCTGGCCAGGGTGCTCTTGCCCGAGCCGACCGGTCCGGTCACGGCGACCAGCGCTCCCGCGGGCACCTCCAGATCGACCTCGACGACGGCCCCAGTGTCGTCCCCTGGGTACCTGAGGCTGGCGCGCAGGAACCGAAGGCCGACTGGGCCCGGTGGGGGCGGGGCCAGGTCCTCCTGCGGGCCTGCCGCGCCCGGGACATGAGTCGAGCGAAATGAGGACCAGGGAGGCTCCGATGCAGCCGGCAGGGGCGGTGCCAGGAGTGGCGCCAGGCGCCGGTGGGCGGCGCCGGCCGCTTGGACCCGGTTGGCCATCTGCGGGATCCTGGGCGCCCGGGTCACGAAGCGCACGAAGAGCGCGAGGAAACCGACCAGTGCCCCCACTGACATCCCCGCCTGGGCGACCCGCTCCCCGCCGAGCCAGACGATGAAGACCACTCCCCCGGAGAGCAGCACGGCGTAGGCGGCAGCCAGTCCCTCGTCCACGCGGATGGCCACCAGCTCGGCTCGGGCCTGGACCTGGGCCAACCTCTCGATCCGGGCGGTCGCCGCCTCCAACCTGCCCAGGAGGCGGAGCAGACGCATGCCCTCGAGCTGCTCCCGCAACGCCGCGGTCAAGGCTGACTCCGACTCCCGGGCCCTTGTCGTCCGATCGGCCACCAGCCGCTGGGCCAGCTGGGCCAGCAGCAGGGCGGCCGGGACCGGCGCCAGGGCGAGCGCCGCCAGGCTGGGGTCGATGACGAACATGGCGACAATCAGCGAGGCCGAGAACAGCAGGGTGTCCCAGGTCTCAACCATGACCTCACCTACGCCGGTTCCCAGCACCTCGACGTCGCCGATGACCCGGGCCATCACATCGCCGACCGGAATCTGCGCGAACCGGCCCATCGGCCATGCCAGCACCCCGCGCAGGGCGTCCTGGCGCACGCTCGCCCGGAACCTGGTGCGGGCCACCCCCAGCCAGTAGCGCTTGCCGATCCGCGGCAGCTCCGTCGCCGCGGTGCCGGCAACGAACAGCAGGGCCGCCCATCCGACCTGGGCGGCCCCGGTCTGGTGATGCTCCACCGCCAGCACGACATTGATCGCCCGCCCCAGCAGCAGTGGCGGCAGCACGATGGCGGTGTTCATGACGATCCCGCCCAGGGACCCAAGGAGGAGCAGCCCGGTGAGCTGACGGAAGTAAGGACGCAGCACCCAAAGGAACGGACCAGAAGGGCGCTCCGATCCGACCTTCATGTTCGACTCTGCGACCCCCCGGCCTCCCTAACAAGCCCGGCGGGCCCGGAGGGGCCATTGGGCGCTGGGCAGTCTGTGCGCACGATCCGCTCACCCGCTGGAATACGCTCCCATCCGGGACCAGCCACGGCCGGCTCGCGCTGCGGGCAGGTCGCGACCGCTCGGGGACCGGATCGCCGCGGTGGAGCATGCCCACCAGATTCGGTCGGACCGCAGCCGAGAGTCAGCGCTCGGGCCGTCCCCTCCGCAGAGCCAGTGGCCAAGGCAGCTGTCAGCCCGAGCCAGCCATACCGGAAGATTCGCGTCTGCCCGGTCCGGTCGCGGGTGCCTAGCAACTCAGATCTCCACCCTCTATTTACGTTGGTCACAGCCGGATGCCGCACAGTTTGCCCGGCTCTTGGGCAGGTGGATGCACCCCGCCGCTGGCAGCGGCGATCCTGGCCGCCGCTTTGGCGGTACGGGCCTCCACTGTCACGCCAGCACCTCGGAATCACAGGCGAGTTCCACGGCCCGCCGGGCTCGGTTCGCTGCCGCTGGCTGGCCGTACCGCCGGGCGCACATCGAGGTGAGGATCTCGGTCATGTCCCGCCCCAGGTCGTCGTCAACCTCGGCTGGGTCCACCCCCAACAGCCGGCCTCCCCGCGCCGACAGCGCGGCCTCCACGCATTCCGCTCCGAAGCGGGCAAACCGGTCCCGATGCTCCACCGCGATCGTGGCCCCCGACTCATCCCGCGGCAGCGCGAGGAACTTGCGCCGTTGCGCGCGGAGCCCACACAGGTGATCACCCGACCCCCCGAGAGCCCCTCGCACCGGCGGTGACCCGGGCCACCCGCCGGTCGAGGTCGGCCGGCTTCTCCGCCGAGAAGACGCGGGCGGAGACGGCGACACCGCCAGTGGCGGCGGCTGAACCGGGAGCGTCGACCGGGATCAGGCCACCGACGCGGCCCGCCGGCACCGGCAGCTCTCCAGCTCGGAACCAACGGGATGCGGTCATCGGATGAATGCCTTCACGTTCATCTCCGCCCACTATAGCGTGTCCTACGAGCAACTGTTCGCAACCACCTTTTGGGAATCCAAGCCGAGGCTGCGAGGTCGAGGGTGCACCTCTGCTGGCCGGACTGTCCGCGGCCTCCAGGTGGCGCCGGCCGGGAAGTGGGCTCGCCCCTGCTACCTCATCCCTCACGACCTTTGGGTTGGCTCATGCCTGACCACTGGACTCGATGAAGGAGACGGGCAGGAGTCGCGCGACCCGGCCGCCCAAGGTGCCGGTGACACCATCGCCGCACACCACGGCCATGACGGCTCAGGTGGGACCGAAGTGGCGCCGAGGTGATGGTGGAGCCGGAGGGAATCGAACCCTCGACCTCTTCCATGCCAAGGTAGCGCGCAGCCTCGGCGCCACGGCCCCTGATGTGGACGATGAGTCTTGCCACTCCGAAAGTGGCAGTGAGACCCACTCCGGCCGGAGTCACGCGGCCGGTCCATCCATAAGAGTGCAGACGCACGCTACTGAGTGGACCATCAGGGTACCATCCCGTCATCTGTCGGAGCGGCGAGGGAGGCACGTGCTCGTCCGGCGTGGGCTCTGGAGCGGGCATCTCGGGCGCATCACAGCTCTGAGTCGTTGATGGAGTGGGTTCGCGAAGCGCGTCGACCACACTTGCCCTGACCAGGCCCCACCCTCGAGTCGAGTACAGCGGCCCGGCCATTGCCGGGCCGCTGCGGGGAGGGTGGGATAAGCCGGCCTTGTCATCCGGGGCGTCAGTGGCCGCTCCGTCCGACAAGAGACACGATGCCACGCCAGGCTGTGAAGTGGATGAGAGGGGCCTGGGAGGTTGATTAGACCGGCCACGCGCGTCGCGCGCGATTAGGTAGGGGCAACGTCGATTTGGGGATGACCCAGCCTGGACTCAGGAGAATCTCAGGTGGGGCGATCAGACTGAGGTCACAATGGCAGAAGCGACCAGGGTGTTGGTGGTCGACGACGAGCCGAACTTGGCGGATCTGGTCTCAACTGCGCTTCGGTACGCTGACTTCGAGACGGCCACGGCCGGCACCGGCCAGACGGCTATCTCCCAAGCCACCGGCTTCAGGCCACACCTGATCATCCTGGACGTGATGCTCCCAGACATGGACGGCTTCGAGGTCGCGCGGCGGCTGGCGAGCGGGGGCTCGGAGGTCCCGATCCTCTTCCTCACCGCCCGCGATGGGACGGATGACAAGATTCGGGGCCTGACCGTGGGCGGTGATGATTACGTCACCAAGCCGTTCAGCCTGGACGAGCTGATCGCCAGGGTGCGGGTCATCTTGCGTCGCAGCGGGCGCCGTGGGGAGAGCCGGAATGAGCTTGCCTTTGCCGATCTGGTGATGGATGAGGATCTCCGCGAGGTCAGTCGGGCAGGGCAGCCGATCGAACTCACCGCCACCGAGTACCGCCTGCTGCGGTACCTGCTGATCAACGCCCGCCGGGTACTGACCAGGGCCCAGATCCTGGACCATGTCTGGAGCTACGACTTCGGGGGGGATGCGGGGATCCTGGAGACCTACATCAGCTACCTGCGCAAGAAGGTGGACGTCGTCGAGCCCCCCCTGATCCACACCGTGCGGGGCATGGGCTACGTGCTGCGACTTCCCCGCGGCTGACCATGTCGCTCCGGCTCCGGCTCCTGCTCGGGCTGATCGCATTGGTCGCGATCGGGCTGGCGGCGACGGATGCGGTGACCTACCTCGCCTTGCAGTCTTCCCTGAGCAGCCGGCTCAATCAGCAGCTGCTGGATTCTCGGGGCACCGCTCAGGCCTGCATCGTCGAGTACTCGAAGGTGGGCCTCTGCCCTCTCGACGCGAGTCTGCCCCTGGGCAGCTGGGCCGCCCTGGTCTCCGCGTCGGGCCCGGTGCTGAACCCAATCGTCTGGGGTTCCAGGTCGTCTCCGACCCCCCTGCTCCCTCCCAAACTGAGCCTCTCGGCCTCCGGCAACCCCGTCTTCATCACCGTCCCCGCCACCAAGGGAGGCGGGCAGTTTCGGGTCGTCATCTCCTCGGGCCCGGGGGCCGATGTCTTGCTGGTGGCCATGCCCCTGTCGGGGGCGGCGGCCACGCTCGGTCAGCTCAGTCTGCTGGAGGCCATCGTCAGCGTGGTGGTCCTGACCCTGCTGGGGGTGGTGGCATGGTGGACAGTTCAGCTGGGACTGCGACCGCTGGCCCGCATCCGGAACACGGCTCAGAAGATCGCGGCCGGCGACCTCGCCCAGCGGGTGGACTCCACGGACCCGCGCACCGAGGTTGGGCAGCTGGGCATCAGCCTCAACGAGATGCTGGCCCAGATCGAGGAGGCGTTCGACGCCCGGAGCGCCTCGGAGGATCGGCTGCGGCAGTTCGTCGCCGACGCCTCTCACGAACTCCGGACCCCGCTCAGTTCGATTCGTGGATACGCCGAGCTCTTCCATCGAGGCGCCAGCGCGAATCCCGCCGACTTGGCCAAGGCGATGAGCCGGATCGAGAGCGAATCAATCCGGATGGGGCAGCTCGTCGACGACCTGCTCATGCTGGCCCGTCTGGACGAGGGAAGGCCCTTGGAGCTCAAGCCGGTGGACCTCTCCCAACTGGCGGTCGACGCGGGAGCCGACCAGGCGGTCGCCGATCGCCAGCACCCCATCAGCGTGGCGGCCTCGGAGCCGGTGCTGGTGGCTGGGGACGAGGCGAGGTTGCGCCAGGTGATCACCAACCTTGTCCGCAACGCCGTGGTCCACACCCCCGATGGAACCCGGGTTGAGATTCTGACCAAGGGTGGGGACGGGCGCGGGATCCTGCTGGTGGTCGACCACGGGCCCGGGGTCCCGCCCGAGGCCGCGGGCCGGATCTTTGAGCGGTTTGTGAGGGTTGACCGCTCCCGGGGCCGTGCCAGGGGAGGGGCCGGCCTGGGGCTGGCGATCGTGGCGGCCATCGTCGCCAGCCATCACGGAGAGCTCACCTTGGAGACGACTCCAGGCGGCGGTGCCACCTTCCGCGTCGATATCCCGACCGCCTTCGATCAGGCACTCCGCCCCTCGGCGGCCCCCGCGGGGCCCTTGCCGGCGGCGGAGGCGGCCGGGCCGCCGGACGGAGGGGGCGCCGGGGTCTGACGGGGTTGGTTCAGGGCCGCCTGGCCCGCCCCAGGATGTGGTCGACCGCCGGCAGACGGGGGACCGGAGCGAACGGGAAACGCGCCACCTGCTCGACCACGAAGCCGGCGGCCTCGATCTCGTGCAGGGTGTCGCGATTGAGATGACAACCGGCCGCCAAGTGCTTCCAGACCGGGGTTGCGAGTCCCTCGATGCGGGCCAGCCCCGAGTGGTGAGAGGCGACGTGCTCGTAGAAGCGCAGCTCGCCGCCCGGCCGCACCACCCGTTTGAGCTCGGCCAGAGCCGCCGCCGGACTGGTCACCGAGCAGAGCACCAGGGAGGTGACCGCGGCGTCGAACGAACCGCTGCCTGCAGGGATGGCCTCCGCCCGAGCGTCGATGACCGTGACTCCGCGGTGGCTGCGGGCGACCAGTTCCGCCTCGGCGCGGAGGTAGGGCTCCGGCTCGGCCGCGATCACCTCGGTAACCGTTCCTGGGTAGTGGGGGAAGTTGAGCCCGTTGCCGGCACCAATCTCCACGATGGCACCCCGCAGTCCGGCCAGCAGGCGGCGGCGGTGGTCCTCCGCCCCCCGGCGGTTGGAGGCGCTGCCAAAGCGAGTGTAGGCCCAGGCGAAAAGTGGATGGGGTTGGAAACCGGCCGATGGCTTGGGCATGGGAACCTCCATGGTGGCTGTCTGACCAGCATCGCACCTGGGACTGGCCACCGCCGGGCAGATCTGGTCACGCATGGAGGCTGCCGCTGGTGGCCCCGGAGTCGCCGCCGCGACCAGCTGAGGCGGGGCCCGACGGCTTTCAGGTCGCCTGGGGCCTCCGGCTCTGGGGCCGGGCTGCGACTCGGCGCGGGCTTGAGCTGCGAGAATCGACGAGTGCCAGATCAAGGTCCCATCCCCGGTTCCCCTGCGCCCGGAGAGGCCCACCCAGGGGACTGGAGGCTCTGGGGCCCATACCTGTCGCTGCGGCAATGGGGAACGGTCCGCGAGGACTACAGCGCGGACGGCGACGCCTGGGCCTACTTTCCCTTCGAGCACGCCCGCAGCCGCGCCTATCGCTGGGGCGAGGATGGCTTGTTGGGCATCTGCGACGACCAGCAGCGTGTCTGCCTGGCCTTGGCGCTCTGGAACGGCAAGGATGAGATCCTGAAGGAGAGACTCTTCGGGCTCAGCAATGCTCAGGGCAATCACGGCGAGGACGTCAAGGAGTACTGGCACTATCTGGACGCCATGCCCGACGGCCGCTACCTGAGGGCGCTCTACCGCTATCCCATGGACGCCTTCCCCTACCAGGAGTTGCGCCAGCGCAACACCACCCCCGGGCCTGAGATCAAACTGCTGGACCTGGGAGTGTTTGATCAGGACCGGTATTGGGATGTCGAGGTCGAGTACGCCAAGCCCGAGCCGTCGGTGGTGGCGGGCCGGATCACCGTCACCAATCGCAGCCAGGAGGTGGCGGAACTCCACCTCCTGCCCCAGCTGTGGCTGCGCAACACCTGGGGCTGGGACGCGCCGGCTCCGCCGCAACCGCGGTTGCGGGCTGAGGGGTCCACCCTTGAGCTGCAGCACCCTGAACTCTCCGGCTACCGCCTCCAGGTGGGAGGTGAGTTCTCCTGGCTGGTCTGCGACAACGAGACCGACAACCAACTGCTCTTCGATTGTCCCGGGCCTAGTCGATATCCCAAGAACTCGATCGGCGACGCGGTGCTGAGCGGAGATCCCGGCCGTTGCAACCCGGGCTTCACCGGGACCAAGGCAGCCGCCCACTTCGTGTTCAAGGTGGCGCCGGGCGAGTCCCAGGTCGTGAGGTGGCTGTGGAGCGACCTGGGGGGCTACTCCCCAGAGCAGGTGGATGGACTTTGTGCCGATGGCCGCCGGGCTGCCGACGAGTTCTACGCCGGCGTCAGCCCGCAGGGCTGCGACTCGGACGATCTCCTGATCCAGCGCCAGGCCTTCGCGGGCCTGATCTGGAGCCAGCAGCACTACCAGTTGGAGGTCAGCAGGTGGCTGGATGGTGACCCGGCCTGTCCGCCGTCGCCGCCGGAGCGCCTGACCGGCCGAAATGCCACCTGGCGGGGGTTGGAGGCGGCTGACATCCTGGTGATGCCGGACAGCTGGGAGTATCCCTGGTTCGCCTCCTGGGACCTCGCGTTCCACGCCCTGGCGCTGGACCCGCTGGACATCGATCTCGCCAAGCAGCAGCTGCTGTTGCTCCTGGACCCTCGCTACCTCCGCGAGGACGGGCAGCTGCCGGCTTACGAATGGAACTTCTCGGACACCAACCCACCCGTGCACGCGATGGCCGTGTGGCAGCTCTACGTGCGCGACCGCAACCGCACCGGCAAGCCGGACCGGGTCTTCTTGGAGCGCGCCTTCCTGGCCCTGCTGTTCAACTACGGCTGGTGGGTGAACCGTCGCGACGTGAGCGCCCATGACATCTTCTCGGGAGGGTTCCTGGGCCTCGACAACATCTCGGCCGTGGATCGCAGCCACCTGCCGGACGGGGCGGAGATATGGGAGGCGGATGCCACTGCCTGGGTGGGAATGTTCGCGGTCAAGATGTTCCGGATCGCGGCCGAGCTGGCGATCTACGAATCCCAGTACGAGGATATGGCGCTGCGCTTCTTCAAGCACTTCGCGCACATCGCCGGCGCCCTCAACGGCCGGGATGGCGAGCCTGGCCTCTGGGATCAAGAGGAGGGCTTCTACTATGATCGGCTCCGGCTGGCCGACGGGAGGGTGGAGAGCCTGCGGGTCCGCAGCCTGGTCGGGCTGATGCCCCTTGCGGCCTGCGAGGTGGTCCATGCCCACACCCTGGCGCGGGTTCCGAGAGTCGCCGCCCATCTGGAGGCGGCGGTCCGCAACCAGGCCTTTCACTACCAGGCAGCCGGCGCGGACCCCTACGGGTGCCTCTCTTTGGTGAGCCCGCATCGACTCCACCAACTTCTCGATCGCCTCCTCGATCCCGGAGAGTTCCTCTCTGACTTCGGGCTCCGCTCCCTCTCCAGGGCTCATTTGGATGAGCCCTTCCACTCCGCGCTGCTTCCCGACATGCCGCCGGTCAAGTACGAGCCGGGCGCCTCGGACGAGAGGATCATGGGCGGCAACTCGAACTGGCGCGGCCCGGTCTGGTTTCCGACCGGCTACTTGCTGGTGCGCTCCCTGCGGTTGCTGGGCCTCGGCCTTGGGGACACCTTCACCCACGAGTTCCCCGGTCCCGGAGGCGGGGCCATGACCATGGGCCAGATCGCGGACCAGCTGAGCCACAGGATGCTGGCGATCTTCCGGCGCGACTCGGCCGGGCGCCGCCCCGTGTTTGGCCAGCTCGAGAAGTTCCAGACCGACCCGGGGTGGCGGGACCGGCTGCTTTTCCACGAGTACTTTCACGGCGACAATGGCAGCGGCCAGGGGGCCTCTCACCAGACCGGCTGGACCGCCCTGGCGGCGCTCCTGGTGGATGAGCTCTCCGTTCCCTGGAAGCCGCCGGAAGACAACGCGGGCCGCTGGCTCGAAAGCTCGTAGCCGCTGCCGACTGGCGCTTGGCCTACGGGTACCAGACCGGGGCTGAGGTTGCGGTCAGATCCAGGTTCTGGGTGACCTGTTGGGGTGCCCCGGGTTTGCTGGTGGCGGCGCCCGGGATCCACCACAGCTGGAAGGGATAGCTGCGCTGCAGAGGATCCATGAAGATGAGGCTCTTGCCGTCCGGCGACCAGGTGGGCATCGCCGCCATGGGGCCGGCCGACAGCACCCGCGGAGCCCCCAGCGCCGATCCGTTCCAGCTGGCCACCTGCAGGGTGCTGGTCTGGGTCTGATTGTCGGTGCAGATCATCGCCAGCTCGGTGCCCTGGGGGTTGATGGCGGCTTCGCTGCAGTTCTGGGCCGGGGTGGTGAGGTAGGTGAGCTGACCCTCGGGCGAGGCGACAAAGACCAACTGGGAGTAGGTGGCGCCGGTGGTGGAGTCAACCGCATATTTCGCGTACAG
This sequence comes from bacterium, assembly GCA_021817025.1. The sequence goes on along the minus strand of JAKAWF010000034.1, from coordinate 6,217 downwards.
CAGGCCCCCCTTGGCGAGCGGCAGGGGCTCGACGTCCCCGCCCTGGTAGTTGTTGGGGATGCTCCATTGGGTTGGGGTCAGACCGGGGTTGGCCAGCGGCACCGCCTGGATCTCGAAGTCGACGTTGTAGTTGGCGTAGGGATCGACCCAGTTCCAGGCGTAGAAGAGGGTCTGGCCGTTGGCGCTGAGCCGCGGGTAGTAGGCGAAGTGGTTGTTGAAGAACTGCGCGGAGCTCTCCTGCAGCAGCAGGCGGATGGTCTGGCCCTGGGGATTGAGCAGCATGACATTGGAATAGCCGTTGCCCTTGTCCACCGCCAGCAGGTCGCCGTTGGGTCCGGGTGCGACCTGCACCCAGTCGCCGGGAGCGGTGTTCAGCCTGGTGAAGCCGAGGCCGTGGAGACTGTACAGCGAGCCTCCCTGCGCCACCACCACAGTGCCGGGCAGGTCGACCAGGGCCTGCTGCTGAGTGGGGTCGGTGACCGTGGAAACCTTGGTCTGGAGGGTGCCCAGGACCGTCCAGACGCCAAAGCCGAAGAGGGCCATGAGGCCCAAGGTGGCCAGGGTGGCGACCAACTGACGTCCGCTCATGCGGTTGGGAAGTACTGGGCGAACAAGGCGTTGATCGCCGGCCAGTTGGGCACCAGGGCGGCCTCCCCTTTGATCGTCTGGCTGCTGTAGTCCTGGCTCAGCATCACGATCTGGGTGACCCCGCCGTTGCTGAAGTCCTTGGCCAGGGCCGCGATCGAACTCAGCTGCGTGAGCGACATATTGGTGCGGATCTCGCTCCCAAGGGAACTGGCGATGCGGGGGATGTCGGCCAGGTTCAAGTGCTTGGCGGCGTCCTTGATGTCCACCAGCAGCTGCTGCTGCTTCTGGGAGCGGGCGATGTCCTCGAGGATGTCCCCATGCCGGGAGCGCACGTAGGTCAGGGCGTTCACTCCGTTGAGCCGTTGCGGCCCCGGCAGCACCGCGATCCGCTGGTTGGCGTAGGGGTTGTTGCCGGTCAGGTCGTAGGGGTACTGGTCGTCCAGGATAGGCATCTGCGCGATCACGTCGACCCCGCCCAGCTGGTTGACCAGCTGCACCAGCCCGCCGAGCCCGATCCAGGCCCAGTAGTTGACCGCGACTCCGAAGTTGTTCTCGACGGTCTGGATGGCGTCGGTGGCGCCGCCGTCGAGGTAGGCGGCGTCGATCTTGGCGCTGCCTCCACTCGCGATCGGAACCCACAGGTCGCGGGGGATGGAGAGCATCACTGCCTTGTGGGTCTGGGGGTCGACCCGGACCAGGATCATCGTCTGGGTCAGGACCTGGCCGGCCACGAACTTGGCGTCGTTGTCGGAGCCAAGCAGCAGCACCGTGAAGGGCGCTCCCGGAGGGGGAGGGGTGGCCGTCGCGTGGATGGCCCCTCCGGCGTGGCCGTTGGAGCCTCCCTTGCCGGTGGTCGCCTGGCCGGTGACGTGGAAGGCGGTCGTCACCGCCGGCAGGAAGTAGGCCACCACGCCGCTCAGCCCGGAGACGGCAAAGCCAAGCACCACCAGGAACGCCAGGAGCGTCCGATGCCGGCCCCATGAGAAGGACGATTTGTGGGTCGATAGCCCGGCGCGGCGGCGCCTTGGCTTGGTCCCGGCAGCCATGCAGGCAAATTGTAGCCTGCCCGGCCGAGCGCGCCCTCAGGCAACTGAACCTTCGTCCCCCACCCCGAGGCGTTACCCTTGCCAACCATGCTCCTCTCCGACAAGCGGATCCTGGTGACCGGGGTGTTGACCCCCGCCTCGCTACCTTTTGCCGTCGCCCGTCAGGCCCAGGCCGATGGGGCCGAGGTGCTGCTGACTTCCTTTGGGAGGGCGATGCGGCTGACCGAGCGCAGCGCGGCCAGACTCTCCCCCAGGCCTGAGGTGCTGGAGCTGGACGTGGCCCAGGATCACCACTTCGAGGCCCTGGCCGCGGAGCTCACCGGGCGTGGACTTCAGCTGGACGGGATCGTCCATGGGGTGGCCTTCGCACCCGGGGATGCCCTGGGCGGCGCCTTCCTGGCCACTCCCTGGGAGTCCGCCGCCACCGCGCTGCGCATCAGCGCCTATTCCCTGCAGCAGCTGGCAGTGGCGCTGGCGCCCCTGATGCCGGGCACCGGGGGCAGCGTCGTGACGCTGGACTTCGACGCCACCGTGGCCTGGCCCGGGTACGACTGGATGGGGGTGTCCAAGGCGGCGCTGGAGGCGGTGGTCCGCTATCTGGCCCAGTACCTGGGGCCGCGTCGGATCCGCGTCAACGCGGTCTCGGCCGGTCCCACCTTCACCACCGCAGCCAAGGGAATCCCGGGATTCTCCCGGTTCCCGGAGGTCTTCGCGGAGCAGGCTCCGCTGGGGTGGGATGCGCGCAATTCAGACCCCGTCGGAAAGGCGGTGGTGGCGCTTCTCTCAGACTACTTCCCGGCCACGACCGGGGAGATCATCCACGTGGACGGCGGGCATCACGCCGTCGGCGCCTCGGCGAGAGGGCCCAAGGGAGCCGAGTAGTCGCCGGTGGGGCGCCGGCGACGGGCCCACCAGATCGCGCCTCCGATCGCGGTGCCCACAGCGACCACTCCGGCCACCGTCATCGCGGCCCGGCTTCCCCAGTCCTGCTCGATCAGGCCGGTGAGGGGGCTGCCGATTGGAGTGGTGCCCATGAAGACCCACAGGTAGAGCGCCATCACCCGCCCCCGCAGGTGGGCCGGGGTGTAGAGCTGGATGATGCTGTTCGACATCGCGGAGTACACGATCATGCCGATCCCAGTCGCCATCAGCAGTCCCACGGCCGGGCCCAGAGCCGTGGCCTGACCGGCCAGGGCCAGGAAGGCTCCGAAGATGCCGCAGCCGACCAGGAGCGCGGGCACCGTCGCCCTGCCGACGTAGGCGACCCCCAGGGCACCCGCCAGGGCGCCCACCCCCAGGGCCGCGCTGAGCAGGCCGAACGTGGTGGCGCCGGAGTGCAGTCCGTTGCGAGCAAGAGCCGGGATCAGGACCGAGAAGTTGTAGGAGAACGTCCCCACCACCAGCATCAGCACCACCACCAGGCGCACCTCCGGCGTCCGGATCGTGTAGGCGGCTCCTTCCCGGATCTGGGCCAGGGTACCCAGCACCTCCTTGCCGGCGCGCTTGATGAGGTGGAGCTCCTCGGGATGCATCATGTAGAGGGCCGCGATCACGGCCAGATACGAGATGGCGTTGAGGTCGAAGCAGAGGGCGGTGCCGACGGTTGCGATCAGGACTCCGCCCACCGCCGGGCCCACCACCCTGGCCGCGTTGAAGACGGTGGAGTTGAGGGCGACCGCGTTGGGAAGCTGGTCTGCGCCCACCATCTCGGGTACGAAGGCCTGCCGGGTCGGCCCGTCGACCACGTTGATCAACCCGAAGGCGAGCACCACCACGAAAACTTCCCAGACCTGCACCACCCCCATGCCTACGGTCACCCCCAGGATCCCGGCCACGATCGCGAACGCGCTCTGGGTCCCCAGCAGCAGGGCCCGCTTGGGGAACCGGTCGGCCACCACCCCCCCGAACGGCTGCAGGAGCAGGTTGGGCAGGAACTGAACCATCACCAGCAGGCCCAGCATGAAGGCGGAGTGGGTCAGTTCCAGGATCAGCCAGGCCTGGGCGGTGCTCTGCAGCCAGCTACCCGTCACCGAGATCAGCTGGCCGCCGAAGAAGTACCGGTAGTTCCTGGTCGAGAGGGCCTGAAAGGTGCGTACGGTGACGCCGCGCGCGCTCAGCTTGGCCCTCATTCCAGGGCCTCGACCAGGTGTTCCAGCGCCGGGAGCGCGCGGCTGATCGCCACCGCCTCGGAGCGTGAGAGCCGGTCGAGTCGGGTCGCGAACCACTGGCTGCGAGCGGCTCTGGCAGCGTGGGCGACCTGGACCCCGGCGGGGGTGAGCGAGATCCGCACGCAGCGCCGATCGGCTGGATCGGGTCCTTTGGTGACCAGTCCCTCGGCCTCCATCTGGTTGACGATGGCCGTCATTGAAGGGACTCTGACTCGTTCCCGGCCGGCCAGCTCGGAGACGGTGGTGGCGGGCTGACGGAGCAGCGAGTTGAGCACTGGGTACCAGCCCGGACTGACTCCCAGCGGTCCGTAGGCGTGGCGAAGGCTGCGCCCCAGCAGGGTCATCACCGTGGGCAGCCGTTGGCTGAGCTCCGTCTCCGCGGTGTCCGGGGCGGCCGGCGACTCGGAAGCGGGCGGGACAGGGGAGCGGGCATTCGTCATTTGCTTAGTCTAACTAATTAGATAGCCTAAGTACAACGGACCCCGAACAGACGCCCCTACTGGACGCAGGCCTCGGTCGACACCGGGGCCCGATTGCGGTCCCCCTGGTTGATGTCCGGGATCACCTGCGCCGCGGTCAGGGCGTAGCCCTGGTTGGTGGTCACCAGGGACTTGGCGAAGACCACGCCCAGCACCTGACCCCGCAGGTTGACGAAGGGGCCGCCGGAGTTGCCCGGGATCACCGAGGCCTGGAGGATGTAGATCTGGCGGCTCACCAGGCTGGTGGCGTAGATGTCCCTCCCCACCGCCTGGATCTGCCCCTGCACGGCGGCGCCCACGACCTGCTCTCTCCCGCCCCCCGGATACCCGATCACGGCGCCCTGGGTGCCCCTGGGCGCGGAGCCGGCAAACTGCAGGGGAGGGAGGTTCAGCCCCGGCACCAGCAGTAGTGACAGATCCGTGCGGGGGTCGTAGAAGATCACCTCCGCCGGCAGCGAATGGGGGCGCCCCGGCACGGCCACTGTGGTTCCGTGGGTGCCCGCCACCACGTGGGCATTGGTGACCAGAACGTCGGTGGCGATCGGGAACGCGCTGCCCTCGATCAGGCCACCGCACCCCACGCTGACCACCTTCACCGTCTCGGCCGCGGCCTGGGTGATGGCGGCGTCGCCACTCAGGGCCCCCGGCAGTTGCACCGGGCCGGGCAGCGGTGGAACCAGGTTGGCGAAGACCTCCGGGAAGGGGACATCGGTGAAGACGTGCTGGAGGTCGCCGAGCCAGGCCGGCCCGGCGGGAAGATAGCGGGTCAGCGCCCGCAAGACGGTGGATTCCTGAATCTGCGCGGCCAGGGGCTGGATGGGGCCCTGCTCGAAGACCAAGCCGAGGTACCAGCTCACCACCAGCACGATCAGCAGTCCCCACGCCGACCCGGCCACCGAGTCAAGCGCGCCGAGTCTCCTCCGCAGCGCCGTGGTCCTGAGGCGAGCTCCCAGCAGCCCTCCCAGGGCATCGCCCAGGACGGCGAAGGCGAGCAGGAATCCCACCGCCAGGACGGTGCGTATGGTCCCGCTGTATCCGTGCAGCAGGGGAGGGACGGTGGTGGCCACGAAGGAACCCACGCCGAGCCCGACCAGCAGGCCCACCAAGGAGAAGACAGAGTAGGTGAAGCCCCGCCGGTAGCCCGTCACAGCGGCGTAGGCGAGGGCCAGAATGATCACCAGGTCGACTAGATCCACGGTCCTCCTGCCATCATGCGATCACCGGAACCTGCGATGGGCCTCTCCAGAACTCCGCCACAATGCTGGAGGGACCCCTTGATATGCAAGTAAGAGTTTGGATGCTGAGAGTAGCGGTACGGGTCGGGTGAGTCGCCTCCGTCGCAGCCGGAGCGCGGTCCAGAACGGGATTTTCATTCCGCTGCCTCGGGATTGGCGCTCGTGCGCCCTGCCGGCCATCGGTCTGGCCACCCCGATCGGCCTCCTGGTGGTCAACTTCTCTGCCTGGGTCATCTCTCAGTTGAGTGCCTTCCGCTGGGGGGTGGCGGTGAGCGCTGTGATCAGCGCCCTCATCCTGAACAGCCTGAGTGGGATCAACGTGTACCGGTACATTCGAAGCCGCTGGCCGGACTTCATCATCAGCCGCCCCGAGAACGAGAACTGGGTGCTGATCCTGGCCATCGTGGGGATCGTGGTGATCGCGGCCCTCTCGGCCATCTTCTCCTACGTCGGCATGGCCAATCCCAAGCAGCTTCCCAATGGGATCGCGGTGGTGACCGGTTTCCTCGGGGTGGTCGTGCCCATGGGCCTCATCCTGGGGCTGAATCGCGGCGGCCGGCGCTGAGGCAACCTTCTTGACCTCCTCCCCACGGCTGAAGCCGGGGGATTCCCGTCTCGCCCCTGCTGTCTCGCGAGCTGCCCATCGCTTAGGCGGCCCTTGCCGTAGGCAGGGGTTGTACGGACTTCGGCCGAGCAGCTCT
>JAKAWF010000409.1 GCA_021817025.1 bacterium | reverse complement strand
ACTTGAGGCCGAGTTCCCGGTTCCCCTTGGGGACGGACAACAATGGATTCAATATCCTGGGCCGACTGATGCTCGGAGGCCAGCTGTCCTTGGAGATAGGCTTGGCAGTAGCGGTTATGAGCACCACGTTTGGCGCCGTATGGGGCGCGGTTGCTGGCTGGTTCGGGGGGGTCGTGGATACGGTGATGATGCGTACTGTGGACGCTCTTCTTGCGGTACCGTGGGTGTTTTTATACCTGTTTTTCACAAGTATTGTGCGGCCTACTACGGGGCTGATTATTGTCGTGCTAGCTTCATTATCTTGGTTGGTGCCGAGTAGACTGGCCAGGGCTGAGACGTTATCACTTCGCTCTCGTGAGTTCGTCGACGCGGCTCGAGTCGCGGGGGCGGGAGCGGTTCGTGTCGTGTTTCGGCATCTGCTTCCGAATACGCTGGGTACGATCGTGGTGAATGCGACCTTTCAGGTGGCAGATGCGATTTCGGCGCTGGCGTTGCTGAGTTATTTGGGCTTTGGGCCGCCCCCGCCAGTTGCTAGCTGGGGAGGGATGCTGTCAAATGGGGTGAACTTTCTTTATGATGGGTACTGGTGGCAAGTGTATCCTGCAGGAGTAATGATATTGGTGACGGTGCTGGCTTTCAATTTCCTGGGTGATGGTCTGCGCGATCTGCTTGACGTGAGGCGTGTGAAGCGGTGATGGCGGCCTGGGAGTTGAGTGCTGTGGAGGTACCCACCCGCAGCTGATGGGTCTGAATCTGGCGCGGTGACGATGGCATGTGTGTGCTTATAGCAAGTGCTCGGGGAACGGCGAAAATGAGGGTCTTCAGGCGGTTGCGTCGGTCATGGGGGGGCCTCGCCCCGGGGCAACTGCGGAGCGAGCCACTGCGCTTGGGCATGATCATAGTGATGAACCTACGGGAATCGTGGAAACCCCGGAAGGTTGATCGGATGCAGCCGATGGGGGCGTTGTTGGACTGTGAGATGGCGTTGGTCATATCCCATTCGATCGTGGCTTCGATCGACTCCCGAGGTTGTCTCGTTCTCCGTGGAATTTGAGTGGTGGTCCTCCGCCTCGGCCCTGCCGTGAGGCAGGCTCGGGGTTGACCACCAACCACACGAAACGGAGGACCACCGACCATGTCAGCGTTGCACACCACGAAGAAGGCCGCGCCGAAAACGAGCGTGGCAGGGAAGAAGAGGCCTCGGCTCACGATCCTGCCCGGGGTGGGCCTTATCGAATTGGACGATCCGGTGCTCACCGGCACCCTCGCCGAGCGCCTGGCCGGAAAGGTGGGCGACGAGCTGTTGTTCTTCGCGGCCCGCATGCGCGAGGGCCTGCTCGCGGCCTCGGTCGGCATCGGTCTAGAGGTGATGGCCGAGCTGATGGAGGCCGAGGTCACCGAGCTCGCCGGGCCGAAGGGAAAGCACAACAGCACCGGCCGGGCCGCCTACCGCCACGGGGCTGAGGACGGTGCCGTCGTGCTCGGCGGGCGCAAGCTTCCCGTGCGTCGTCCCCGGGTGCGGGCCGTCGAGGACACCGAGCTCCACCTCGAGTCCTACGACGCCTTCGCGCGCCTCGACCTGCTCACCGAGCACACCGTGGCGGCCATGCTGGCGGGGCTCTCCACGAGGAGCTATCAAGCAGGGCTGGAGCCCGTCGGTAAGGCCGTGGAAGCCGAGGCCCGCTCCACCTCTTCCTCAGCGGTGTCCCGGCGCTTTGTGACCGCGACAGCCGCCCGCCTTTTCGAGTTCCGGTCCCGTGACCTCTCTACTCACCGGTTCCTCGTCGTCTTCGCGGATGGCTTTGACTTCGCGGGCCACACCATGGTGGGCGCCCTCGGGGTAACCGCCGATGGCACCAAGATCCCCCTCGGGGTGATGGAAGGCTCTACCGAGAACGCCACCGTCGTCCGAGGCCTCATGGCCGGCTTACGCGACCGAGGCCTTGACGCCTCAGGCGGCGTCCTGTTCGTCCTCGACGGCGGGAAAGCACTGCACCGGGCCGTAAAGGACGTCTTCGGCGCAAAGGCCGTCATCCAGCGTTGCCGGCTGCACAAGGAACGCAACGTCGCCGACTACCTGCCCGAGGCCGAGCGGGCCTTCGTGCTCCAGAAGATGCGCCGGGCCTGGAAGAACCCCGATGCTGACAAGGCAGTCCGGGACCTCCGAGCACTCGCAACCCAGCTCGAGCAGGTGAACCCCGACGCGGCGGGGAGCCTGCGGGAGGGCCTCGAGGAGATGTTCACCGTCACTCGTCTCAAGGTGACCGGCACGCTGCTCAAATCCGTGGCGACGACCAACCCAGTCGAGTCGACCGTGGAGATCGTTCGCCACCACTCCCGCAACGTGAAGCGCTGGCGTGACGGCGACATGCGGCTTCGCTGGGCTGCAGCCGGCATGGAGCAGGCAGCCGGTCAGTATCGGCGGGTGAAGGGGTACCGCCAGCTCCCTCAGCTTGCTGCCGCGCTCTTGGCCGCAACTGCTGACAAGGACACCGACACTGGCACCGCGGCGGTGCCGGCATGAACCCCGTGCGCGACGGATACGCGACGGCTAGCTGTGGGCTCTGCGGGGAACCGCTCACCGGCCGAGGCGACCAGCAGTGGTGCTCGACGCGGTGTCGTCAGGCGGCCTGGAGACGGAACGGTGCCGCTCCTGTGGCGCCGGTGGTGGTGACCAAGTCCGACACCGTTTACGAGTGCCCGAGCTGCGAGACCCGCTACCTCGAGCAGAGATGCCCGGACTGCAACACCTTCTGCCGGCGCCTTGGCGCCGGGGGCCCATGTCCGCACTGCGATGATCTTGTGGTTATCTCAGACTTTCTCGACGCCAACCAACTGGTCAGCCAGCCCCGCTCCCCGAAACGAGCCGGACGATGAATGTCACAGCCTGAGCGTATGATCACCTTGGAGGTCGCCACCAAATTCCACGACCAGTGGGACATCCTCCCTGCCCTACCAGCACAAGCGTTCGTCGCAACTCCGCTGACCTGCATTTACTCATGCACCGAGACGCACCGAGACGCAAGGACACGCAAACTCCTATTGCACGCAGGTTGCACGACTTGGTGGCCTGCGACTTGGGCGCCTGCGCACTCGCAGGTAGGTAGTGGGTTGCAAGTCCGGTCATCGGGCTGCCCGCCCCATTTTCGCGCCCACGCGACGTCCACGTAAGAGGGCATGGGCACTGACCAGCCAACTTCCGCTGGCCCAATGTCGCGGGCAAGCGACACGGCGCATCTCGTTTCCGGAATTCACTCACGAAGAACCCGGAAGCGCCCTCCTTTGATGCCACGTCAGATGGGGCCGCCGGCGTGTGACGACTCTCTAGGACGCCCAGGCAGCGGCCACGGTGAGAGGAAGCGGGGCACCGCGAGAGCGAGGTCCCTTGACACGCGGAAAGCTGACGGGGCCGAGGTCACCCTGCCGGTCGCTCTGAGTCGCGACTGGCCCCCCGTGACAGCGGGCTCTGCCTGACG